>URUQ01000166.1 GCA_900551145.1 uncultured Eubacteriales bacterium | reverse complement strand
CTTGATATCGTATTCGTGATCGAAAGTATCTCCAAACGTAGGCACGTAAACGATACCGTCGCTTATATATCCGCAAATACCACCGGTCGACATCGAAAAAGCGACTTGACCGCCGTCTTTGCAATACACGGCACAAAAAGCGTTCAAACAAAAGTTTTTTGCGTCTTTCTTGCGCATATCTATGCCCGACACGTACAACAATTGATGCCTTGACTTTGCTCTTCCTCTGAGACTGTCGAGGACATTGTTATATGCCATAGCATTGGTTATCAACTTGTTTCCGACGCTACTCATATCCAAAACGGAAACATTACCGAAAACGTTTACGGCTTGTCCGTCTTTTCCGTCGCAATAAATCAACTTGTCGATAATAGACGACGAAATATTAATGGAACTTATGCCGTCCAAATCCATTTTCGTCATATCGAGAACGTATATCACTCTATCTTTGAATTGATTATCTACGTAAACGGTTATCGTTTCTTTTTGCGTAAAGATGCTGTGATTATAGTCATTGATGCGCAAGCTCCCCTTTTCGACGACAGGAACTGCAACCGCGCACATTCTCGATATACGCTTTTCGTCGATATATTGTCCTATAACCTCCAACAATGCAAAGACAAACTTCCCGTCGGGATCGCTATCGAGCAATCTATCTACGAAAATATTTGCGACGTCTTTTATATCGACCTTAACTGCATTGCCCAAATCACGCAAATGATAATAAACGTCGCTCGGTTTTTCCGTATAATGCTCGCTCAAAAGCACTGTCATTGCCAATTCAACGGCATCGTGCTTGAAATCACCGTTGAAATTGAGTCCAAACTCTTCCTCCGCGCTTTCAAAATCTCTGTCATCTGCAAGTTTTACGAAACTTTTGAGAGTCGTATAAGTTTTCTCTCCTCCACAAAAGATATCTCTGTCTTCGTCAAGGCAAATCTCGTTGAGTGACATCAAATTTTCCGTTTGAGCAACCACGGAATACAGCCAATATTTTGCAACTTGAGGAGCGATTTTGCACGCTTTGTTGAACGCTTTGTACGCTTCAACCCAGTTTTCGATTTTGAGTTGAGTTACGCCACGCAAAAAATAGTCCGACGCTTCGTCTTTCTCATTGCCGTAAATGATTTTGGTGATATTCTGAGTTACGTTGTGGACGGTTGAATATTGGTTGATTGCTTTTTCCGTAATAAACGGAGTACCGCAAAATTTGCAAATACCCGCTTCGTGCGTGTTGTCAACCTCTATTTGTGCACCGCATTGTGTACATATTGCAGGAACAAGAGCCATATACGTTACCTCTAAAAAGTTATTCTTTTGTAAAAATCAGATTTTACGAGCTACGCGCTTTTTTCCCATAAAGAACACCGCAAGCGCGTTGTATCCCGCACAACCGGACACGAGACGGTTGATATATCCGTATTTGACGGGTACGCCGCCCGATATTTGCTCTATTTGCGCACCGAAAGCGTGTGCCTCTTCGGGACAATTGGTGTGTCCGATTAGGATAAAGTCGTTCTCGTCGACTTCATAGTTGGCTTTGAAAAACTTCACCATTTCCGCAATCGACTTTTTGCGACCGATTGACTTGGTGACTATGCCGATTTTGCCTTGCGTGGTGAGTTCGAGCACGGGATTGATATGCACTATCATCCCGAAAAGCGCGGCAAGAGTGGATATTCTTCCGCTATTGCGCAAGTTTATCAAATCGCTGACGATAAAGCAATGGTGTGCTTCGAGCTTGTGCTCTTCCACCCAATCCGCAATCTCTTCCATACTCTTGCCCTCATTTTGCATTTTCTTTGCATAGTAGACGAGCAAGCCTTCACCACCTGCGCCTGCAAGAGTGTCGACAACTATAATTTTGCGCTCGGGATATTTGATACGCAAGCCTTTTGCTATGTAGGAGATATTGTCGAAGCTTCCCGACATACCCGACGAAAAACCGATATAAAGCAAGTCTTTGCCTTCGCTCAAAACCTCTTCAAACATAACTTCCGCATCGTGCGGATTGATTTGAGACGTTTTGACA
>URUQ01000165.1 GCA_900551145.1 uncultured Eubacteriales bacterium | reverse complement strand
AGACAGGTCCGATTGCTCGTCCTCCGCTTCGGATTGAAAAACGAGCGGTTTGAGCGCGCCAAAACAAAATTCGCAAAAACTCTTGATATTTTGATATAAACTTGATATAATATTTTTACTTATTATTATTGAATAATAATATATTGAATAATGAAAATATATTTTATTTAGGAGGAAAGATGGCAGAAGAAGTCAAACACAGTTATAATGCGGGCGACATACAGGTTCTGGAAGGACTCGATCCGGTCAGAAAACGCCCGGGTATGTACATCGGTTCGACGGACACGAGAGGTCTGCACCATTTGGTTACGGAAGTCGTGGACAATTCCATCGACGAGGCTCTTGCCGGTTATTGCACGCACATCGTCGTCGAGATTTTGAGAGACGGCGCAATCCGCGTCACCGATAACGGAAGAGGTATTCCGACGGGTATAATCGAAAAAGAAGGCAAATCCGCGGTCGAGGTGGTTCTCACCAAGCTCCACGCGGGCGGAAAATTCGGCAGTGGCGGTTACAAAATTTCCGGCGGTTTGCACGGCGTCGGCGTATCTTGTGTCAACGCTTTGAGCGAATGGCTTGTTGCCGAAGTCAGACAAAACGGCAAACTTTACCGCATACGTTTCAATCGCGGAGTTGCGGAAAGACCTCTTGCGGAAGTAGGCACGGCAACGGATACGGGCACGACGATCACGTTCTATCCCGACGGTGAGATCTTCGAGACGCTTGACTTCAACTACGAGACGATGAAGACTCGTCTTCGCGAGCTTGCGTACCTCAACAAAGGCCTCACGATCGAGCTTGCCGACGAGCGCGTAGAGCCAGAGCGCAGAGAGGTTTTCTGCTACGAAGGCGGTATCGTTTCTTTCGTCGAAGAGATGAACAAAACCAAAGAGACCATCTTCCCCGAGGTCATCTATTTTGACGAGAAATACGTCGATAGCGAGATCGAAGTCGCAATGCAATACAACGACAGTTACAGCGATACGATTTTGGCTTTTGCAAACAACATCAACACCGAGGAAGGCGGTACGCACCTTGACGGATTCAAAGCCTCTCTCACCAAGATAATCAACGATTACGGCACCAAAGCGGGCATTCTCAAAGGCAGCGAGAAGCTCAGCGGCGAAGACGTCAGAGAGGGCCTTACGGCGGTTATCTCCGTCAAACTTGCGGAACCGCAATTCGAAGGACAAACCAAGACCAAGCTCGGCAACAGCAGTATGCGTTCTGCGGTCGCGAAAGGCGTAACGGAGGGCTTTGGCACTTATCTTGAAGAACATCCGCGTGAAGCGAAGGAACTCGTTCTAAAAACGATTACGGCGCAACGTGCCAGGGAAGCGGCGCGTATGGCAAGAGAGAGCGCAAGAAGAAAGAGCGCGCTCGAAAGCACCACGCTTCCCGGTAAACTTGCGGACTGCACGGACAAAGACCCCAAGAACTGCGAGATTTACCTCGTCGAGGGCGATTCGGCAGGCGGAAGCGCAAAGCAAGGCAGAGACAGAAGATTCCAAGCGATTCTTCCTTTGAGAGGCAAGATTCTCAACGTTGAGAAAGCAACCCTTCACAGAGTGCTCGAAAACGAAGAAATCAAAGCGATGATCACCGCTTTCGGATGCGGTATCAACGCCGAATACGACGAGTCCAAGCTCCGTTATCATCGCATCATTTGTATGACCGATGCCGATGTGGACGGCAGCCACATTCGTATATTGATGCTCACGTTCTTGTTCCGCTTTATGCGTCCTCTTATCGAGAACGGACACGTGTTTATCGCGCTCCCGCCCCTCTACAAGATTACAAAGGGCAAGCAAGAGCAATATTTCTACGATGACGAAAGCCTCGAAGCGTACTATGCGGAGAACGGTAGAAAGAGTGGTGATTTGCAACGCTACAAAGGTCTCGGCGAGATGAATCCCGAACAACTTTGGGAGACCACTATGGACCCGCAAAAGCGCACGCTTTTGAAAGTCACTATGGAAGACGCAATCGAAGCGGACAGACTCTTCTCCATACTTACTGTCTCTTATACACATCTGACGCTGCCGACGAATTAGACGG
>URUQ01000164.1 GCA_900551145.1 uncultured Eubacteriales bacterium | reverse complement strand
AGTCAATAGTTTTGAAAATTTTATCAAAATTTTTGCTTAATTGCAAAGTTTTGGTGAGAGAGGACGCTTTGAGCAAAAAACACATACGCAATTTTTCCATAATCGCGCATATCGACCACGGCAAGAGTACGCTTGCCGACCGTCTTATTGAAAAAACGGGCACGGTGTCCGAGCGTGATATGTCCGAGCAACTTCTCGACAATATGGAGATTGAAAAAGAGCGCGGTATCACCATCAAATTGCAAACTTGCAGACTCTATTACAAATACAACGGCGAGGAATATATCCTCAACCTTATTGACACTCCCGGTCACGTCGATTTCACTTACGAAGTATCGCGTTCTCTTGCCGCATGCGAGGGTGCTCTTTTGGTGGTTGATGCCACGCAAGGAGTGGAGGCGCAAACACTTTCCAACGTATATCTTGCACTTGAAAACGATTTGACCATTTTGCCCGTCATCAACAAAATCGACCTTGCATCGGCGGACGTCGACGCCGTAAAACTTGAAATCGAGGACATAATCGGACTCGATACCGAAGGCTGTCCGCTCGTTTCGGCAAAAGAGGGTATCGGTGTCGATGATTTGATTGCTCAAATCATCGAAAAACTTCCCGCACCGTCGGGTGACGACGATGCACCGCTAAAAGCACTCATTTTCGATAGTTTTTACGACAATTACCGTGGTGCAATATCTATGGTTCGCATTATGGACGGAAGCGTAAAAGTCGGCGACAAAATCAAAATGATGGCTACGGGCAAAGTTTTCGAGGTGGTGGAAGTAGGTTATTTCTCACCCGGTATGCGCCCTTGCGACAAACTCGTGAGCGGTGAAGTGGGCTATATTGCGGCAAGTATCAAAAACGTAAGCGATACCGCCGTCGGTGATACCGTTACCAACGCCGATAACCCCGCAAAAGAGGCACTTCCCGGTTATAAAAAGGCAACGCCGATGGTTTATACGGGCGTTTTCCCCGCAGACGGAGCAAGATACGACGATTTGAAAGAAGCCCTATTGAAACTCCAACTCAACGATGCTTCGTTGAGCTTCGATCCCGAAGTGTCCACGGCTCTTGGTTTTGGTTTCAGATGCGGATTTCTCGGACTTTTGCATATGGAAATCATCGAGGAAAGACTTGAAAGAGAGTTCGATCTTGACCTCATCACCACTGCACCGAGCGTGTCGTATATCGTTACCAAGACCAACGGGGAGAAACTTACTATTGACAATCCCACCGCTTTGCCAAATCCCAGCGAAATTGCGTACATCGAAGAACCTATCGTCAAAGCAACGCTTTACACTCCGCCCGAATACGTAGGTCCTATTATGGAACTGTGCCAAGGCAAGCGGGGCGTGTTTATCGATATGTCGTATATCGATCCAACGCGTGTTCAAATCATATATCGTATGCCTCTCAACGAGATTATTTACGATTTCTTCGATAGCCTAAAATCACGCACGAGAGGTTATGCCTCGTTAGATTATGAGATGGACGGCTACGAAAAGAGCGACCTCGTGCGCCTCGATATGATGATCAACGGCGAGATGTGCGACGCACTATCTATCATTGTCCACAAAGACAACGCTTACGCCCGCGGCAGAGGCATTGCGGAGAAGTTGAAAGACGTTATCCCAAGACAACTTTTCGAAGTGCCTATCCAAGCCACCGTCGGTGGCAAAATCATCGCGCGCGAAACCGTAAAAGCAATGCGCAAAGACGTCTTGGCAAAGTGCTACGGCGGTGATATCACGCGCAAAAAGAAGCTTCTCGAAAAGCAAAAAGAGGGCAAAAAACGTATGCGTAAAGTTGGCAGTGTAGAAGTGCCGAGCGAAGCGTTTATATCAATACTCAAAGTTGATCCCAACAAGTAAAACGATACCCCGGAAACCATAGTTTTTTTCGGGGTATATATATTGAAAATGCAACTGTACGTCCATATTCCGTTCTGCAAATCGAAGTGTCGCTATTGCGATTTCAATTCGTACGCCTGCTTTGGCAATGCGACGATTTTGCGGTATCTAAACGGACTAAATCGTGAGATTGAACTTGCCGCCGAGAAATTCTGCCGCTCAAAAATCGACACGATTTATATCTGTCTCTTATACACATCTGACGC
>URUQ01000163.1 GCA_900551145.1 uncultured Eubacteriales bacterium | reverse complement strand
TCTAATTCGTCGGCAGCGTCAGATGTGTATAAGAGACAGGCGATAGTTAGTATATCACACGTGCGCGAAAAGAGCAAGAAAATTCTTATTTTTGCGTACACTGTGCAAATATTATATCGCATAGCCGAGTTTTAATACCCGAAATTTTGATTAAACCAGACATATTTGTTTTTTCGTTGTAACACATATCGTGTTTTATTCTCTTGTATGAATACACTTTTCGTGTAATTTATAGACATTAAAATATGAAAAAACGCCGATTTTTCGGCGTTTTGCGCAAAACACGTCATTTTTGCAACACATAACGTGTTTTTCTAAAATTTCGTAAGATGACCTTCACACAGCAAATTTTCAAATCCTAATTGCCTCATACCCTCGTAAACCACAACCGCAACGGAATTTGAAAGATTGAGCGAGCGCGCCTCTTTTACCATAGGTATGCGGATAGTCATATCGTAATTGTCGTGAAGAAGCTCCTCGGGCAATCCCTTTGATTCGCGACCGAAAAACAAAAAATCGTTTTTACCGAACTTTGCTTCGTCGTATCTTTTGCTCGCCTTGGTCGAGCAAAAATAAAAATGTGCCTCGTCGCTTGCCGTATCGTTGCCGTCTATATGCCAACTCCCGTCCGAGAGTCTATGTACACGCCCGCTTGCGTGCTTATCAAAGAATTCGTCAAGATTTTCGTATACGTTGAAATCCGTCAAATGCCAATAATCGAGCCCCGCGCGTTTCAACGCCTTGTCGCTTATGTCGAAGCCTATCGGCTTTATCAAATGCACGTGGCAACCCGTTGCCGCCGCCGTGCGCACAATATTGCCCGTGTTTTGCGGGATTTCAGGCTCAACCAATACTATATTAAACGCCATAGTTCACTTCCTTTTCGTTATACGCATCATATCACTTTTACCCGCACTTTTCAAGTTGTTTGCGTCGACTGTTTCTTTCGTTTCGTCATTAAATCGTTTTGCGATTTACTTATCGCAATTGCATTTTGGACTTTTCTTTTCCGTTTGGAAAAAAATTAGACGCCCTTTCGGACGTCCTCTTTTTTTCTCGTTTTGTCTTACAATATAATATAAAGCGGAACAAACAATATCAAAAAATAGGTCAAATCTCTCAATCGAAATACGTTTCCACGATAACGAATATATCGTCAAGAGATTTTGCTTTGCCGATTTCCACACGCACGGCTTTTGCGTTTTTCCCTCCGCGCGCGTAATAGCATAGTTGCAGTTTCATAACGTTTGCCACCGTAAAGTCCGCCATAAACTCACGAAGCACGGATATATGCTCGTATATGAGCGATTTCACGTCAATCTCGGGTTTTTCGCCTCTTAATTCGGCAAATATATACGGTCTTCCGAGCGCACCTCTTCCTATCATAAACCCGTCTGCGCCCGTGATTTCGCGCACGTTTTCAAGACTTTGCGCGTCGGTTATATTTCCGTTGGCAATAACGGGAATATCAACGGCGTTTTTCACGTCGCGAATTATGGAATAATCGCAATCTCCGCTATAATATTGCTCTCTGTATCGCGGATGCACGGTAACCGCGCTTGCACCGCCTTTTTGTGCGGCAATCGCGCACTCGACGGCAAGAGGTTTCCCGATTTCGATACCCGAGCGCATTTTCACGGTTACGGGGCGTTTTGCGCCTTCAGAGACCGCTTGCACGATTTCGGTTATCAGCGACGGATTTGCCATAAGCGCGCTTCCGTCCCCGTTGCCGAACACCTTGCGCACGGGACAGCCCATATTGATATCTATGATGTCAAACTTTTTAAGTCTATCGTCTTTTGACGCCTTATACATAAACTCGGGGTCGCTTCCGAAAAGTTGCACCGCACACGGCGTTTGAATAGGCGTGGTGGCGATCAACTCTTCCGTGCCCTTGTTGCCGAATACGAGACCTTTGGCACTGACAAGTTCGGTATACGTAAGCCCCGCGCCGAATTTGGCGCACAAATGCCTAAACCCCACCTCGGAAAATCCGGCGATGGGCGCAAAGACTATATTGCTATTTAGTTTTACGTTGCCGATTGTTAAAGACATCGATACTTAATTTTCCTTTTAATTAATAATTATTAATTAATAATTAATAATTTCGGAAGGCGTAGCC
>URUQ01000162.1 GCA_900551145.1 uncultured Eubacteriales bacterium | reverse complement strand
GAGATAGGAGTCCGTCTCGTGGGCTCGGAGATGTGTATAAGAGACAGGTATAATAATGGCAACGGATACAAAATATCCTTAATGCGTAAAATAATTCGCATCTCATCTCGGTGCGGTGCGAAATAAAAATTTTTTATAAGGAGTTTGATATTTATGAAAAATATCGATTTGACGAAATACGGTATCACAGGCACTACCGAAGTCGTTTACAATCCCTCTTACGAAATGCTCTTCGAAGAGGAAACCAAGCCCGAACTTCAAGGCTATGAAAAAGGTCAAGTGAGTGAACTCGGCGCAGTCAACGTTATGACGGGCGTATATACCGGTCGTTCGCCCAAGGACAAATTTATCGTCGTTGACGACAACTCCAAGGACACGATTTGGTGGACTTCGGACGAGTACAAGAACGACAATCACCCCGCAACGCAAGAGGCGTGGAAAGCCGTTAAAGACATCGCAATCAAAGAGTTGTCAAACAAGAGATTGTTTGTAGTAGACGCATTTTGCGGTGCGAACAAGGACACGCGTATGGCTATCCGCTTCATCGTTGAAGTTGCGTGGCAAGCACATTTCGTCAAGAATATGTTCATCAAACCGACTGCGGAAGAACTTGAAAACTTCGAGCCCGACTTCGTCGTTTACAACGCGTCCAAGGCAAAGGTCGAAAACTACAAGGAACTCGGTCTTAATTCCGAAACGGCAGTCGTATTCAACATCACGAGCCGTGAACAAGTCATCATCAACACGTGGTACGGCGGTGAGATGAAGAAGGGTATGTTCTCTATGATGAACTACTATTTGCCACTCAAAGGCATTGCTTCGATGCACTGCTCGGCAAACACCGATTTGAACGGTCAAAACACCGCAATCTTCTTCGGACTCTCCGGCACGGGCAAAACCACTTTGTCCACGGACCCCAAGCGTTTGCTCATCGGCGACGACGAGCACGGCTGGGACGACAACGGCGTGTTCAACTTCGAGGGCGGTTGCTATGCAAAGGTTATCAATCTCGACAAGGATTCCGAACCCGATATCTACAACGCAATCAAGCGCAACGCTTTGCTTGAAAACGTCACCCTTGACGAAAACGGCAAAATCGATTTTGCAGATAAGAGCGTCACGGAAAACACGCGCGTTTCATATCCTATCGACCACATCAAGAATATCGTGCGCCCGATTTCCGCAGCTCCCGATGCAAAGAGCGTTATCTTCTTGTCCGCGGACGCTTTCGGAGTATTGCCTCCCGTGTCCATCCTCACGCCGGAACAAACGCAATACTACTTCTTGTCAGGTTTCACCGCAAAACTCGCGGGTACGGAACGTGGCATAACCGAACCGACTCCGACGTTCTCGGCTTGCTTCGGTCAAGCGTTCCTTGAATTGCATCCCACCAAGTACGCAGAAGAGCTCGTCAAGAAGATGCAAAAGAGCGGTGCAAAAGCGTATCTTGTCAACACCGGTTGGAACGGAACGGGCAAACGTATCTCCATCAAAGACACTCGTGGTATCATCGATGCAATTTTGAGCGGTGATATCGACAAAGCCCCCACCAAGACCATTCCGTACTTCAACTTTGAAGTCCCGACCGAGCTTAACGGCGTAGACAGCGGTATCCTCGATCCTCGCGACACGTATGCAAACGTTGAGGATTGGAACGCAAAAGCAGTCGATCTTGCAAGCCGTTTCATCAAGAACTTTGCAAAATACGAAGGCAACGAACACGGCAAAGCCCTCGTTCCCGCAGGTCCGCAACTCGACTAATCAAACTTCACAAAACAAAAAACCGCTCACCTTACGTGAGCGGTTTTTTATTGTCGCTAAAGATTTTAATAAAAAATATCGCACAAAATGCACGATATTTTTAGTGGACCTTTCGCAACCGCAGTCGTGTTTGAGGTAGTCCGCCATATATTCGCACGCCATTTTTCGCCCTCACTGCCGGGATCGCGCTTTGGCATATCGTTGCAAATATGCGCGATTTCGTCGCACATAAACTTTGCGCTTTGCGCCTTGTTGTCGATAAGTTTTTGAAGTTTTCCCATAAACTTTTTTTCCCCCCTCGAATAAGATAAATTTATTATGCAATACCTGTCTCTTATACACATCTCCGAGCCCACGAGACGG
>URUQ01000161.1 GCA_900551145.1 uncultured Eubacteriales bacterium | reverse complement strand
CAAACGAAGTGCAGAGGGGGAACGGAATAGGGGAAACACCGTGAGGAAGGGGGGAAGTTGCATTAAATGAGTTACGACGCACTCTAAGTCGCGTGAAGTTATAAAAACTAATATACAAAGGAAAATATATGTACGAAAATTTCAAAAGCGGTTTTATATGCATAGCAGGGCTTGCAAACGCGGGCAAATCTACGCTTACAAATGCTCTTGTCGGTGAAAAGGTGTCCATAGTTTCTTGGCGTCCTCAAACGACGAGAAACAAACTTCTCGGCATCGTCAACGGCGAGGATTATCAAATGGTGCTTATAGATACTCCCGGTATTCACAAGGTGCGCAATCACCTCGGCGAGTATATGATGCAAGCGGTCGACAATTCGCTCAAAGACGTGGACGGCGTCGTATACGTCATCGACGCTTCGCGCGGTATGCAAAAGGAAGATTATGAGTTTTTGGAAAAGAACGCAAAGAAAGTGCCCGTCGTGGTTGCGCTCAATAAAGAGGACACCGTGACGAGAGAGACTATGTTTGTTTCCTTGCAAAAACTCAACGGCATCGATGGGCTTAAAGCAATCGTGCCTATTTCGGCAAAGAAAGGGGATAATCTCGATCCGCTCCGCAAGGAACTTATCGACCTCTTGCCCGAGGGCGTGCCTATGTATCCCGAGGATATGTACACCGAAAGCAGTATGCGCTTTATGGCGTCCGAGATCATAAGAGAAAAGGCTCTCTACCTTCTCGACAAGGAAGTGCCTTACGGCATAGGCGTGTATATCAACAAGTTTGAGGAAAGAGAGGATCAACCCATAGTCGATATCGACGCAGACATTATTTGTGAAAAGCAATCGCACAAGGCTATCGTCATCGGCAAGGGCGGAGAGATGCTCAAACAAATTGCCACCAAGGCAAGAAAAGACCTCGAACAAATGATTGGCATGCAAGTGTTTCTCACCCTTTACGTGCGTGTTAAGGACGAGTGGCGCGACAACGACTATATTATGAAAGAATTGGGCTATGACCTCAAATCTTTGAAAAAAGACTAAATTCGAAAAGATAAGAATAATCCGCCCGATTTTGCACACTCTACAATCGTGAACGAATACGAATTGTGGACAATGTTTGCAAAAACCGGAGACGTCGAGTGGTACAATATGTACCGCGCGATGAAGGACTACAGGGATATTAAGTCGCGACGGAAGGACAAAAATGCAAACAGCCGACCTAAAAATTAAAGCAATTGCAACAAGAGCAGTGCCTTACAATGAGAGTGATATGATTGTCACTCTTGTCGGCGTTGATTGCGGAAAAATCACCGCCACCGCAAAAGGTTGCCTAAAACCCAAAGCAAAACTCCGTTATAGCGCAGAACCGATGAATTTCGGAGATTACGTGCTTACGGGGCGCGGAGGGAGATACGTTATCACGGAGTGTTCGCAAATAGAGTCGTTTTCTACGATAACGCGCGATATCGAGAAGTATTACGCAGCGTCGCTCGTGCTCGAAGTGCTCACCAAACTTTCCGTCGAGCCTCAACCCGAACTTTTCCTTTGCGCACTAAAAACACTCAACAATCTTGCCTTCACCGAGCAAGAGGCGGACGAAGTGGTGACGGATTTTCTTCTCGAAGTGCTCAAAATTTGCGGAAACGAGCTTGATTTTTACCACTGCAACGTGTGTAAGTGCAATATCGATGGCGTTGCGTACTTCAAAGACGCCGACGGAATAGTGTGCGAGCATTGCAAGGGGTTGGACGGATATATCCCAGTCGATCGGACGTCGAGAGAGTATTTGAGCGGTGAAAACAGAAATATTTCACACGAATTGAGAGTGAAAGCAAATCTTTTGCTCTCCGAATTTGTATATATAACGTCGGGGGTGCGCATAGGCACTCACTACTTTACGGAGCAAATATGACAAACAAAAGAACTTTTGCAAAAACGGTAGCGTTTGTTTTGACGTTGTGCTTGATCGCGTCTTGTTGCTTTATGCTTTTTGCATGCAACGGGAAAAAGGATCAACCCAAAACAGTTGCGGATATCTTTAAGAGCAAATCCAGCGAAAGCGAATTTTCCTCTTACAAATTGCAGTTTGTACTTGACGAGGGGTGGAAAGTTTATACCACTTCAACGTCAAAGACAAGTCAAAGCGTTGACGTCAACAGCGACGTCGGCTACATAGAGAGCATCAACGGGTTCGTAATCGAGAAAGACGGCTCGCTTTCCG
>URUQ01000160.1 GCA_900551145.1 uncultured Eubacteriales bacterium | reverse complement strand
CACTCGTTCACCGATAAAAAGAACAACACTTATCGGTTCACTTGTACTAATCGTCAAGTTCGGCGCTCCACCGCTCGTCGCCTTGCGACTCGAAGCTCCGAACAAACACATTCCGTAAATAGCAAAAAGCGGATAAATTAGAATAATAAAATCAACAACTCGTTTGGAGTAATTATGTTTGAAAAAGAATTAGCAAAGGCGCTTGCCGTGGAAGGGCTTTCCGAACAAGACGTCGAAAACGCTCTCGAAACACCCAAAGACACCTCGCTCGGCGACGTATGTTTGCCGTGCTTCAAGTTTGCTCGCACGATGAGGCTTGCTCCTCCGATGATTGCAAACAAACTTTTGCCCTACGTACAATCTCTCGATTTCGTACAAAAAGTCGAGGTTGTAGGAGGATATCTCAACGTGTTTTTTGATAGAGACACCGTTGCGAAAATGGCACTTTCGGTTGCAAAAGACGAGAACGTCGGCGCAAGCGACGAGGGCGCGGGCAAGACGATTTGCATAGATTATAGTTCTGTAAACATTGCAAAACCTTTCCATATCGGACACCTTTCCACAACCGTTATCGGCGGTGCGCTTTACCGCATTTTCGAGCATTTGGGATACAACGTCGTCGGTATAAATCACCTCGGCGATTGGGGCACTCAATTCGGCAAACTCATCGTAGCGACGCAAAAATGGTCTTCGCTCGAAGACGTTGCAAACAACGACGAATACTACCTCAACAAACTCTACGTCCGCTATCACAAAGAGGCGGAAGAGCACCCCGAGATGGACGATGAAGCGCGTGCTTGGTTCAAGCGTATCGAGGACGGAGACAAAGAGGCAATTGCCTATTTCGACGTGTTCAAAGCAGTCACGATGAAAGCGGTCGGACGCATTTACGACCGTCTCAAAATCAAGTTTGACAGTTATGCGGGAGAGAGTTTTTACAACGACAAGATGGAAGCGTGCCTCGATATATTGAGACAGAAAAATTTGCTCGTCGAAAGCGACGGTGCGCAAGTGGTAAATCTCGACGAATACGGTATGCCCCCGTGCCTTCTCGTAAAAGCTGACGGAGCGACTTTGTACGCAACGCGTGACATTGCCGCGGCATATTACCGCAAGAAAACTTATGACTTCTACAAATGTCTCTACGTTGTTGCTTATCAACAAAATCTGCACTTTAAACAACTGTTTCAAGTGCTTAAACTTATGGATTTTGCAGGTGCGGACGATATGGAGCATATTGCTTTCGGTATGGTTTCTATGGAAGACGGCTCAATGTCAACGAGAAACGGCAGAGTAATTTGGCTTCAAGAAGTGCTTGACAAAGCCGTTGAAAAAGCGAGGAAAATCATTGAGGAAAAGAATCCAAATACCAAAGACAAAGACGCAATCGCAGAGAGCGTCGGCGTCGGTGCCGTGGTGTTTTCCGCACTTTGGAACAACCGTATCAAAGACATAGTTTTCTCGTACGACAAGGTGCTCAATTTTGACGGTGAAACCGCACCTTACGTTCAATACACCTACGCTCGTTGCGCAAGCGCATTGAGAAAGGGCGGAGATATAGATTTCGGCAACGTTGACCTCTCGTCTATTACGACCGACGAGGGATACGAAGTTATCAAGAGCGTTCTCACTTTCGGAGACTCCGTACGACTTGCCGCAAAACTGCGTGAACCTTGCTACGTCACTCGTCACGTCGTCGACCTTGCCGAAAAATTCAATCGTTTCTACATCGACCATCGTATCGTCGTCGACGATATCCCCACGCGCAACGCTCGTCTTGCGCTTACCCAAGCGGTAGCCAACGTGATTCGTTGCGGATTGGGGTTGCTTGGCATCGACACGCCCAACGAAATGTGAGCGCACCATTTAGCGCCTAACTTTGTCAGCGTCCCCTTGTCTCAAAATCACGTACGTATATGTACGTTGGGTTTTGATTCAAGGGGGCGCTTTCTTGTTATGCATCTAAATGGCACGCTCACATAGAATCTCTCTAAATGACTAATAACTACGGCAGAGCCGTCCGCACGTCAACTCATTTACGCTTAGTAAATTAGGGTTGCCGAGCAAGGGGCTTTTTCGCGCTCTTCATCCGTTTGGCCGCACGCACTTTGGGATTTTTAGTCTCCTCGGGGCGCTTGACGCGATTGACTTCGTAGCAATCGCTATTAAACGCGTTATGCATCTAAATGGCGCAGTAATAATCATCTTTCAAACTATTTAATTTTAAGTTTCCCCCTTCCTCACGGTGTTTCCCCTATTCCGTTCCCCCTCTGCACTTCGTTT
>URUQ01000159.1 GCA_900551145.1 uncultured Eubacteriales bacterium | reverse complement strand
CCGAGATCTACGCCGTCTAATTCGTCGGCAGCGTCAGATGTGTATAAGAGACAGGATACTTCATATCCGATATCCGATATATCGTTCGCTTATACGCTTAACCTATAAGGGAAAGCATTTGAGGATATTTTGCAGTTTTTTTGCGTTTTCGTCGGTCATATCGGTGAGAGGCAGTCGCAATTCTCCGTCACAAAATCCGCGTAATTGCATTGCCTTTTTTACGGGGATCGGGTTGACCTCGCAAAAGAGCGCGGATATTAAGGGAAGTGCGTCGAGTTGCATTTTTGACGCTTTTTTGATATCTCCGTCCAGCGCAAGGTGCGCCGTTTTTGCAAAATACGCAGGGAATACGTTGCTTGCAACGCTTATGACACCGCTTCCGCCCATTGCCGTGATAGGGACGGTGAGGGCGTCGTCACCGCTGTACACATGTGCTTTTCCCCTCACGAGGCGCAGATATTGCTCTATTTGCTCCATATTCCCGCTTGCCTCTTTCACGGCAACTATATTGCCGTATTCGCTTGCAAGTTTTGCAAACGTTTGCGGAAGCATATTTACGCCCGTGCGCGAGGGTACGTTGTAGCATATAACAGGGAGGCTCGTTGATTTTGCAATCTCACCGTAGTGCGCCACAAGCCCCTCTTGCGTACATTTGTTGTAATAAGGCGTGACAACGAGAAGCCCGTCCGCGCCCAGTTTCTCGGCGTTTTTACACACCCTAATCGCACTTTCGGTACAGTTTGAGCCGGCACCGACGATTATGGGTATTTTGCCTTTCAAACGCTTTACGGCAAGCGTTATAACGAGGTCCTTTTCCTCTTGCGACATAGTGGCGGGCTCACCCGTCGTTCCGAGTACGACTACGGCGTCGACGCCATTATCGTATTGATAGTCGAGTATATTTTGAAACGCTTCGACGTCAACTTTGCCGTTTTTGAAAGGTGTGATAAGTGCTGTTGCAATGCCTTTGAAAATCATTTATGCCTCCTGTTTTTTCGTCGTGTTTTTAATCAACAATTCGACGATTTGCACCGCGTTGGTCGCCGCGCCTTTTCGGATATTGTCGGCAACCACCCATAGGTTCGCACCGCTTTTGACGCTATCGTCTTTTCTTATTCTACCGACGAAAACTTCGTCGTGGTTTTGGGCAATAAGCGGAGTGGGATACACGGCGTTTTTCGGGTCGTCCATCACCACTATTCCGTCCGCTTTTTCAAGCACTTTTACGATATCGTCTTTCGTGCAGTTTTGCACGAACTCGACGTTTATCGATTCAGAATGACCGTAGAACACCGGAACTCGCACGGTTGTTGCAGTTATGCGCATATTTTTATCATGCAAAATTTTGCGTGTTTCAACCACCATTTTCCACTCCTCTTTTGTGTATCCGTCGTCCATAAAAACGTCTATATGCGGTAACATATTATACGCAATCGGGTGCGGAAATTTCTTGGGTGCAACGCCGTTTATTCCGTCTTTGAGGTCATTATATCCCTGCACGCCCGCACCCGATACCGCTTGATACGTCGAGTATACCACGCGCTTTATTCCGAAAGCGTCGTACAGCGGTTTGAGCGCAACGACGGCTTGTATTGTGGAGCAGTTGGGGTTTGCGATTATCCCTTTGCTATACTTGACGTCTTCGGGATTGACCTCGGGCACGACGAGCGGAACGTCATCGTACATACGCCACTTGGACGAGTTGTCCACCACCGTCGCGCCTATCTCGACGAATATGGGCGCAAACTTCTCGGACACGGACGCCCCCGCAGAGAAGAGTGCAAAGTCCACTTTGCCTTTGAGATTTTTTACGTTATCTTCGGTGAGTTCGATTACGGTGTGCTCCTTGCCCGCGAACTCTATTTTTTTGCCTGCGCTTTTTGCCGAAGCAAAGAGATAATATTCGTCTACGGGAAGATGTCTTTCCTCGAGCACTTCCAAAAATTTGTTGCCAACCATACCGGTTGCGCCTACTACGGCAACGTTAAATCTTTTCATATAGCCTCCAAAGTCCTTATGTACAAAATTTAACGTTGACCTCCTTGCCAAATTAAATCAATTTATAGACTTTTATACATAATATGACGTTGGCAAAAAATGCGTGCGGGTGCAAAAAATTGTCGAAATTCGGGGAAATCGCCGGATGAAAATTGTTAATTTATATAGACGCAACGACGCCGTTTTGCAGCGTTTGGCAAAAACGACATTGTTGGGATTTTGAGGAAAAGTTGCCGCTTGTCTCGGCAAACAAATAATTGTTGCTTTTCATTTGATATTTTAGATATAATAACTGTCTCTTATACACATCTGACGCTGCCGACGAATTAGA
>URUQ01000158.1 GCA_900551145.1 uncultured Eubacteriales bacterium | reverse complement strand
TGTTGCATAGCAACATCACGATGAAATCGTGGAATCCCCTGTCTTCAAATAAAAAATATCGTACAAAATGCACGATATTTTTTGGTGGAGCCAAGGGGATTCGAACCCCTGACCTTTTGAATGCCATTCAAACGCGCTACCAACTGCGCCATGACCCCGTTTGGTAGATAGGTTGTCACAATGAAGTGTAGAATATCGATATGCTTCAATTGAAATGCCGACATCGTCTGCTTCATTTGCCACAATATATTACATCATTTTTTCAAAGAGTACAAGCATTTTTGCAATATTGTGCCGATTTGAGGGAATTTTGCAACAAATTATGTTAAAAATGGGCAGTAATTTTGAATTATGGTTGATTGTTGCCGAGAATACTGCTAGAATAAATACATAGTATCGTTTTGTATACTAAATATAAGGAATGTGGTGAAATTATGAGTGAAACTGCACAAGCCGAGAAATTGACCGGCAAGCAGAAAGTAAACAATTTAGTGCACAAACTTTTCGGTTCGACGCCCGGTGACGGCGAGATGCAACCGAAGGAAGGTTTCAGCTATTCGCTTTGCGGATTCGGACAAAACCTTATTTGCACGATTATAGGTTCTTACCTTACGGTATTTATGACAGACGCAATCGGCTTCAAAGCGTTGCCTGTTGCGCTTCTTATGCTTTTTGCTCGTATTTACGATGCTTTCAACGACCCGATTATGGGTTCTATCGTTGACCGTACTCGTACTAAGTGGGGCAAATGCCGTCCGTATATGAAGTGGATGGCAATCCCGATTGCGATTATGACCATTTTGTGCTTCTTGCCGTGGTATCCAAATAATCCCGGCGGATTTGCGGCTGTTGCGGTTATGTACGTGCTTTGGGGTATGGTTTACACGGTTGCGGATGTTCCGTATTGGGGCCTTTCCACCGCAATGAGCAACGATACGTATCGCAGAGGCAACTTGCTTACGATCGCACGTTTGTTCTGTACGGCGGGCGCAGGTATCGTCACGGTTATCACCCCGATCATCACCGACAATATGACGAAGGGAATGGATCCCGCGCAGACGGCAGATACGCTTAAGTGGATCTACTTTGTAATTGCAATCGTTTGCTGTGTTATCGCAATTCCGCTTTTCTTCCTCGGTTTTAAGAATACGACGGAAAGAAACGTATCGATTGAAAATCCGCCGTCTCTCGGTCACAACCTTAAACTTTTGTTCAAAAACAAACCTTTGATGCTCATCGTTCTTTCGGGTATCGGCGGTGCGGCAAGAATGCTCTTTACGTACACGGGCGGTTTGTACTTTGCAAAATACGTTATGGACAAAGAATCTTGGTATTCATTGTTCACGATGGCTATTGTCCCGGGCGGACTTATTGCATCATTGCTTGTGCCTTGGTGCACCAAGAAATTCGGCAAGAAAAACACTTATATTTGGTCGCACGTCATCGGCGGTGTGGCAATGCTCATAGCATTTATCGTCGGCATGGCGGTTGACAAGGGCAACTATACGAGCACCGCAACGACGGTCGTGTTGCTTATAGCACTCGTTATTGCGGGTATACCTTCGGGCTTTGGCAACATCATTACGTACGCAATGATCGGTGACACCGTTGAATATCTTGAACTCAAAACGGGTGAAAGAGCAGAGGGTATCTGCTTCGCAATGCAGACGCTCATCAATAAAATCGGTATGGCAGTCGGCGCATTCGTAGGCGTTTTGGCATACGATATGGCAGGCGTTGAGGCAAACAACGTTGACTCCGTTACGGCAGCGGGCAAAGACACTATGTGGATTATGCTCGTAGGTATCGCGGCACTCAGCTTCTTCCTCACGGTTATCCCGCTCTTCTTCTACAAGTTCAACGAGAAAGAACAACAAGCGGCAAAGGCTGAAATCGAGGCAAGAAAGCGCGCCAACGGTCAACTTCAAGACGAAAACACCGAAGTGATGGACGATAGCGGAGCATCTCAAATCGTGTTCCCCAACGAAGACAGCATGGCAGTCGCTCCCGAGCAAACCAAAGAAACGGCACTCGAAGAAGTCGGTGAAGCGGCTAATGAAGCACCCGTCGAAGAAGCGCAAGACGCAACGACGGACGATCAAGCAGACTCGGATAAAACCGACGAAGACTAATAGCAGAGAATAACAAAAAAGCGAGGCACGAGCGTGCCTCGTTTTTTTATGTAAGTGATTGCGTTGTGGGTATGGGTGTGTTATTTCAAAACGAAAACTTGTTTAGAGTGTACTTATTAGCGGGATGTGCCTATTCGAAGACGTAACTTCGAGCCGCAAGGCGGCGAGCCTACCGAGCGTCGAGGTTGACGGTTGTACACGCGACTGCGCCATGTTGTTGCGAAGCGG
>URUQ01000157.1 GCA_900551145.1 uncultured Eubacteriales bacterium | reverse complement strand
CCGTCTAATTCGTCGGCAGCGTCAGATGTGTATAAGAGACAGATATAGCGCATCGTACTTATCGGCAAGTTCCACGGCAAGTCGCGAGGACGGCATATCATAGCCCACGCATATGGCACTCTCTATTTTGTCGCACGCAAAATCACCGACAATTCTATCGGCAATCGGCAACAATTTTTCGTCGTTGAGATGGCAATGCGTATCTATCATACTTCAAAAACCGCCTCTTGCGAGGCGGTGTGTTTATCTTACGACGCAACCGCTTTCGACGGGTTTTTCGGGAGATACGATGACGACGTTTTCACTGCCGTCGTCGTTCTTTGCGCACGCGCAAAGGAGCATGCCTTGGCTTTCGATACCGCGAAGTTTTGCGGGTTTGAGGTTGAACACCACAACGACACTCTTGCCCACCATTTCTTCGGGCGTATAATATTTTGCAATACCGCTTACTATGGTGCGCACTTCACTGCCTATTTGCACGGAGAATTTGAGGAGTTTGTCCGCCTTTTCCACTTTTTCCGCCGTCAAAATCTTGCCGACTCGAAGTTGGATTTTTGCAAAATCATCAATGGTTATCTCTTGGATATCGACGACGTTTTCTTGCTTTTTGTCCTCTTTTTCGGGTGTTTTTTCTTGGTTTTTAACCTCTTTTTTCTCTTGCTTTGGCTCTTCTTGTTCTTCCTCGACTTTTACGAGACCTTTTTCGATAAGTTCCTTACTCACCTTTGCCACGTCTATTCTTGCAAAGATGTGAGAGGGATTTTCTTCCACTTTCGTGCCGTTTGCAAGCAAACCGAATTTGTCGAGGTCGTCATACTCTCTAATAGTCACACCGCATTGCTCAACGACTTTTTTAGACGTAGACGGCATAAACGGATAGAGCAAACTTGCGCAAATCACGATAGTTTCCGTAAGGTTATAGAGCACGGTTGCAAGGCGGTCTTGCTTGGTTTCGTCCTTTGCAAGCACCCACGGCATGGTTTCGTCTATATACTTGTTGGCACGGCGCAAAAGCGTGAATATGTCAACGAGTGCGTCCGCGGTGCGGTATTTGTCCATATTGCCGAACACCCTGTCGCGAGTCTGTTTGGCAAGCGTTTTGAGTTCGTCGTCGACGGGCTCGCATACGTTCTTATCGCACACGACTCCGCCGAAATACTTGTTGGTCATTGCGATTGTGCGTTGCACAAGGTTGCCGTAAACATTGACAAGTTCGCTATTGATAGTGTCCATAACGATATCCCAGCTGATAATACCGTCATTGTCGAAAGGCATTTGCGAAAGGAGGAAATATCTCACCGCGTCCACGCCGAAATAGCTCACCAAATCGTCCGCGTAAATGACGTTGCCCTTTGATTTGGACATCTTTCCGCCGTTCATAAGGAGCCACGGGTGACCAAACACCTGCTTGGGAAGCGGCTCGCCCATTGCCATAAGGAAAATCGGCCAGTAAATAGTGTGGAAGCGCACGATATCTTTGCCTATGATATGCACGTCCGCCGGCCACTCTTTTTTGAACAAATCACTGCTGTTGCCGTCCGCGTCAAAACCGATGCCCGTGATATAATTGGTAAGTGCGTCGAGCCACACATAAACCACGTGCTTGTTGTCAAAATCCACGGGGATACCCCACGTAAACGACGTACGCGAAACGCAAAGGTCTTGAAGACCCGGTTTTATGAAGTTGTTGACCATCTCGTTTTTGCGGGATACGGGCGTGATGAAATCGGGGTGCTCATCGTAGTATTGCATCAAGCGATCGGCATACTTGCTCATTTTGAAGAAATACGCCTCTTCTTCCGCCATCTTCACTTCTCTACCGCAGTCGGGGCATTTGCCGTCCACCAGTTGACTTTCCGTCCAGAACGATTCGCACGGAGTGCAATACCAGCCCTTGTAAGAGCCCTTGTAAATATCTCCTTGTTCGTAAAACTTTTTGAAGATTTTTTGCACTTGCTTTTCGTGATCTTTGTCCGTGGTGCGGATAAACTTATCGTAAGTGGTGTCCATCAAATCCCAAATGCGCTTGATACCCTCCGCTTTTTCGTCCACGAATTGCTTGGGCGTAACGCCCGCTTCTTGCGCTTTGAGCTCTATTTTCTCGCCATGCTCGTCCGTCCCCGTTTGAAAGAAAACGTCGTAGCCTTCCATACGTTTTGCTCTTGCGATAGCGTCCGAAAGCACGATTTCGTAAGTGTTGCCGATGTGCGGTTTTCCCGACGCATAGGCAATTGCCGTAGTCATATAAAACTTCTTTTTGTCTTGCATATTTGCACCTCTTTGGCAAGCCAATGATACTCGCCTCGAATATTTTTTGCGTATAAAATTTATACAGTTCATACACTGTCTCTTATACACATCTGACGCTGCCGACGAA
>URUQ01000156.1 GCA_900551145.1 uncultured Eubacteriales bacterium | reverse complement strand
GCAGAGGGGGAACGGAATAGGGGAAACACATGAGGAAGGGGGAAAGTTGCATTTAATAGTATTTTTATAGACATGCCGGCGTGTTCGGAAAGAGGGAAAATGTGCATTTAGAGTAAAACGGCGTTGCTTATTTTTAGGAACGTCGTTTATTTTTTTGCTCGTTTTTTACGTTAGATTTTCACACAAAACGGCAGTATCGACACCACTATTCCAAGCAACAACGTGTAGATTATAAACACGGTCATCGAATGTTTTTCTATGAGTTTTAGGAAAATTTTAATGGACAAAAGTCCCGATATAAAAGCCGATATAATGCCCACGACAAGGGTGGCGGGTGATATATCGAGAGCTTCTTTTCCCGTGATTAGGTCTATGCTTTCGTATAGCGCAGAGCCTATAATTATGGGTATGGAAAGCAAGAAAGAAAAAGTCGTCGCTTCCTCTTTTTCCACCCCTTGCAAGCGCATTGCCGATATCGTCGCACCGCTTCTCGACACGCCGGGCAAAACCGCTATACCTTGCAAAACGCCTGTTAATATACTCGTTTTGGTATCTATAAGTGCCGTTTTGCGCAATTTGAAGTTTTCACCCGCATATAACAAGCACGCCGTCAAGACAAATCCGCAACCAAGCAGTTTGCCGTCTATAAGCGACGGCGCAAGCAACTTGAAAACGAACGCAAGCACAACCGTCGGCACGCACGCAAGAATAATATATCCGTTGGTTTTGTTGATAGGGTGACAAAGAAGATGCCACCATTTTTTACATAGCGCGATAAGCACCGCGGCAAGCGTGCCCACGTGCAGCATAATATTGAAGAATAAATTTTCTTGTCCGATTCCCAATTTTTCCAAAAGTAACAAATGACCCGACGACGATATCGGCAAAAACTCGCTTGCGCCTTGCACCAGCCCCAAAACCAACGCTTCCCAAATTTTCATTTTCTCTTTACACTCTCTTCAATTTCGTTTATACTAAACTATTGTATTAAGTTATAACGCACGTAAGAACGCGCAAGACGAATGTTAAACGCAAATTTGCGAAAAAGCATTAAAGTCACGTGCAAGAAACAGATGTGTGTATTAGGAGAAAAAATGAAACTCGGTGTCGTAGGTTTGCCCAATGTAGGCAAAAGCACTTTGTTCAACGCAATCACCAAAGCGGGCGCGCAAGCAGCCAATTACCCGTTTTGCACAATAGAACCCAACGTAGGCGTAGTCGCAGTTCCCGACGAACGACTTGAAAAACTCGCCGCTCTTTACGACAGCAAGAAAATCACTCCCACGTCTCTCGAATTCGTGGATATCGCGGGGCTTGTCAAAGGCGCAAGCAAAGGCGAGGGACTCGGCAACAAATTTTTGTCGCATATAAGGGAAGTGGACGCAATAGTGCACGTTGTGAGATGTTTTGACGACGCCAACATTACCCACGTCGACGGAAGCGTAAATCCCGCAAGAGATATCGAGACCATCAATTACGAGCTTATCTTTGCGGATATGGAAACGCTTGAACGCCGTATGGCAAACGCTCTTACCAAAGTCAAAGCGGACAAAAAATATCAAGAGGACGTGGACCGTATCGCCACTATGCAAAAGTGGCTCGAAAGCGGAAAACCGCTCCGTAATCTCGATATGGACGAGGACTTCAAGCAATTCGTAGACGAGCAGTTTTTGCTCACGTCCAAGCCCGTTATTTACGTTGCCAACACTGACGAAGCGGGTATCAACGGCAATAAATACACCGAACAAGTGGAGCGTATCGCAAAGGAAGAAAACACCGAAGCAATCGTGCTTTGCGCCAAACTCGAAGAGGATTTGAGTGAACTTTCCGATGAAGACCGTGCAATGTTTATGGAAGATTACGGTCTTAAAGAAAGCGGACTCGACCGTCTCGTCAAAGCGTCCTACAAACTTTTGGGACTTATCTCCTACCTCACCGCAGGCGAGAAAGAAACTCGTGCTTGGACTATCGTCAAAGGCACGAAAGCACCCCAAGCCGCAGGCAAAATCCACAGTGATTTCGAGCGTGGTTTTATCCGCGCCGAGATCGTCGATTACGCAACTCTTCTCGAATGCGGATCTTTCAACGTCGCCAAAGAGCGCGGAAAAGTCCGCAGTGAGGGCAAAGATTACGTTATGCAGGACAACGATGTAGTCTTGTTTAGAATCAACGTTTGACGAGCACGCTATTTGGCGAATAACTGCGTCAGACAAATAAGGGACAGCCGTAACTCCTCTAAAAGAAGCGCCCCCTCTTTCCGGACACGCCGGTATTTCTCCCACCACTCGTATAAGGGCATTCCCCTACAAGATTATCCATCGCTCGCGGGGGAGACAATCGGCACTCACATAGAAAGGTATCGTCCCCTTATTATGCCACTCGTTCACCGATAAAAACAACAACACTTATCGGTTCACTTGTA
>URUQ01000155.1 GCA_900551145.1 uncultured Eubacteriales bacterium | reverse complement strand
CCTGCGGAGCAGTTCCGTGGGTTCCCTCAAACGAAGTGCAGAGGGGGAACGGAATGGGGGAAACACCGTGAGGAAGGGGGAAAAACTGCATTAAAAGAAAACTGCACCTACGGTGCAATATCACTTGCGTGCCTGCACGCAACAAAGGAAAATATGTACAATTACATTCAAGGTAAAATAGTTGATAAGACGTTGACTTCAATCGTTGTGGACAACAACGGCATCGGTTACGAAATCGGTGTGAGCGGAAATACGCTTATGGACGTCGATTTGGGTGAAATCGTCAAGATTTATACTTATCTTTACGTGAGAGAGGACGAGATGTCGCTTTACGGTTTTTCGCGCACGGACGAGAAAAAATTGTTTATGCGCCTTATCGAAATCAGCGGTATCGGGCCCAAACTCGCAATGCAAATCCTCGGCGGTTACGATCTAAAAACGCTCACCGTCGCAATCGCAAGCGGGGACGTAAAGACGCTCACCAAAATCAAGGGCCTAGGCAAAAAGACTGCGGAACTTATCGTATTGAGCCTCCGCGAGCAAGTTGCGGACGATATAACCATATTCAACGACCACCAAGACGCACTTACAGGTGAGGATCTTGCGGATGTGGTGTTTGCGCTTGAAAGTCTTGGACTTTCCAAAACCGACGCGGTGCGTATGGCAACCGAGGCAAGCAAGAGAGTGCAGGGCACGGAAAACATTATTCGTGCGTGCTTGCAGAATCTAAATAAATAATATTGCGCCGAATGCTAAACACGTGTCACTTATCTCTGCGAGATAACTTGACACATATTTAGGCGCAAACGTCCTACACAAAAGCAATCGGAGCATTGCTTTTGTGCGTAAGGTCTCGCAACCTTGAGACGGCTCGGCGGTTGCTCAGACGGATAGTTGATGCTCACAATTAGTCTTCGTGGAGTTATATTCTACTGCTCCGCCTGTCTACGAGCAACGTTAGGCGCAATGAATTGCGCTGGCGGAATATTCCATAAATAAGATTACTAATACCATATAGGTCAAAAATGATAAAATCGCAATTTACAAAAGAAAATCAGGATTTCGAGCTTGACAACAGGGTTGTGAGTTCGTTGACCATTGAGGACGACGAACAGGAAAACAGCCTTCGTCCGCATAGTATGGACGAATACGTCGGACAAGAGAAAATCAAAAAGAATCTGCAAGTGTTTATCTCCGCCGCAAAAGCGAGAAACGACGCGCTTGACCACGTGTTGCTTTACGGACCTCCCGGTCTCGGCAAAACCACTCTCGCACACGTTATCGCAAGCGAACTCGGCTCGCAAATAAGAGTTACGAGTGGTCCTGCAATTGAAAAAGCGGCGGATCTTGCCGCACTTTTGACAAACCTCGAAAAAGGCGACGTGCTTTTCATTGACGAAATACACCGCCTCAATCGCAATATCGAAGAGGTGCTCTATCCCGCTATGGAAGACTTCTCGCTCGATTTGGTGACCGGTTCGGGACCTATGGCAAGAAGCATAAGAATACCGCTTAAACGTTTCACTCTTATCGGCGCGACGACTAGGGCGGGTATGCTTTCAAGTCCGTTGCGTGACCGTTTCGGTATGGCGTTGCGACTTGAAATATATTCCAACGACGAGCTTAAAAAAATCGTTATGCGCTCGGCAAACATTTTGGGTATATCTATTGACGAGCAAGCGGCACTCGAACTTGCCAAACGCTCGCGCGGTACTCCGCGTATCGCAAACAGACTTTTGAGGCGCGTGCGCGACTTTGCGGAATACGAAAAACTCGATGGTATCAATCTGGATATCACCAAGAAAGCATTGCGCCTTATGGACGTTGACGAACTTGGTCTCGACGTCACCGACCGCACGGTTATCGAGGCAATCATTGACAAATTCGGCGGTGGTCCTGTGGGCTTGGATACACTCTCGGCGGCGACGGGCGAAGAAGCGTCTACGATTGAGGACGTGGTCGAGCCATTCCTTATTCAACTCGGTTTTATATCTCGTACACCGAGGGGAAGAGTGTGCACCAAGAACGCATACGAACATCTCGGCAGACCTTATACCGAAGCGTAAAGCACTTTATATATCAAAAGACAACGGATAAAACATCGATTATGCAACAAAATCAAACCATACCGACAACTCTTACGACGCACGATTTTTATTATAATTTGCCCGAAGAGTTGATTGCTCAAACGCCTATCGACCCTCGCGACCATTCGAGGTTGCTTGTCTATAATAGAGATGCCGACACGATTGAGCACAAGCATTTTTACGACTTGCCGTCCTATCTCAAAAAGGGGGACTTGCTCGTCATCAACAATACGAGGGTTATTCCCGCGCGTATTTTCGGGCATATCGAAAATCACGAAAGCGTGCTTGAAGTCTTGCTATTAAAACGAAAAGACTACACCTGTCTCTTATACACATCTCCGAGCCCACGAGA
>URUQ01000154.1 GCA_900551145.1 uncultured Eubacteriales bacterium | reverse complement strand
GCTAAAAGCCTTGTGTGTGACGCAAGCTTGGCGCTCGGTGCGGTCGGCGCCTTGCGCCTCCACGATCCAAATAAGCAGATACCGTTAATAAGTACGCTCGCGTTATTCCCAATAACTTATGCGTATACACGCGTCCATATACCGCACACGCCTTATGTGCGCATGCGCACGCGCGCGCATACGCGCACTATATATTGATAATAAAATACAAAAAGTGTTTTTATATTATATAGAGATTTTAGATAAAGAACGGGTGTATTCCTTTTATGGACGAGCGCGGTTGTAATTGCCGTCTATCGATTAAATTTGAAAAAAAACGAAAAAGAACCTTATACTCACATTTTCAACGCAACACCATTTTATCGCCGATATTTATATCATTACACTATACGTGTTTTATAAATTTTGGCATATTTTCTTGCACACTTATCGTGTTTTTATTAAATACATATATCGTGTTTTACAAAAAAATCCCCACTAAACAGTGAGGATTTGCATATATTAAAAGATAGAAAACGATGATTATTCTATATCGAAAGAGTGGTTGATTGCACCGCCACCGAGGCAAATATCTCCGTAATACACGACGGCATATTGACCTTCGGCAATAGCTCTTTGCTTTTCATTAAACACGATACGTGTATCGCCATTATCGAGCACTGAGAGATGAGCACGTTGCAAGGGTTGACGATGTTTGATGCGCACTTCGCAATCGAACTCTTTTGCCGGCGCAGGCGTAATAAAATTGAAGCCCTCCGTGACAAGTCCGTCTTTGAAAAGAATATCGTCTTCACCTTGGGATACGATAAGGCGGTTGTTTGCGACGTCTTTGCCGAGAACGAACCATCTTTCTCCGTTGCCGTCCGCGCTTCCACCGATACCGAGACCTCTACGTTGTCCGAGTGTATAGAAGTACACGCCGTGGTGTCTACCGACCACTTTACCGTCTTGGGTGACGATGTCACCGTCTTTCATTGGGATATATTGCGAGAGAAATTGTCTGAAATTGCGTTCACCGATAAAGCAAATGCCGGTGCTATCCTTTTTCTTGGCTACGGGAATGTCGAATTTGAGCGCAAGTTCGCGAACTTCGGGTTTTGTCAAATCACCGAGCGGAAAAATGACGTCACGTAATTGATGAGACGATACTTGATTGAGGAAATAGGTTTGATCCTTATTCTCGTCCTTTGCACGCAATAAATAATGCATATCTCCGTCGTGACGGACCTTGCAATAATGCCCCGTGGCTATATAGTCCGCTCCGAGTTCCCTTGCGAAATCCGCAAAAGGTCCGAATTTGACCTCACGATTGCAAAGAACGTCGGGATTGGGCGTGCGACCTTTTTTGTATTCCTCAACAAAGAGCTTGAATACGTTGTCCATATATTGCTTGGAAAAATCGACGGAATAATACGGTATACCGATCTTGTCGCACACGTATCGAACGTCCGTCCAATCTTGCTCTCCCGTACAACAACCGTTGGGATCGGTCTCCTTCCAGTTGGACATATAAAGTCCGACAACGTCAAAACCCTGCTCTTTGAGAAGAGCAGCGGATACTGCGCTATCCACGCCGCCTGACATACCGACTACAACACGTTTTTTCTTATCACTCATAGTGATAATATTTTAACATCTCGCCGCCGATATGTAAAGCACGTAATAATAAAGCATTTTATTGCAAGTCTGCTTTTTCTTGGATTGATAATAATAATCTTTGAGTGGTATCAAAAAATCAAGCGCTTTGGCATCGCTAAACGTTATCTTGCACAAATCGCTATTTCCATACTTGCATACCATCGTACTTTCGCGATAGTGATCAATATCTGCAATAGGTATTGAAAGCATATACCAATCAGTCAATCGGGACAATCAAATCTTTTTTGACGATTTGCCATTTCTCGCCGATTTCCAATCTCTTGTATTCGGCAAAACGTTTTGCGTCGTCTTCGCTTTGGAATTTCATTGCCGACAAGACATCTCTGACTCCTTTAATACCTTGTCCGTCCATAGTTTTTGCGGACAAATAAGCATCTTTATCGACATAGAACAAGTAGTAATTTGTGCAAGACTCGTATGTTTTTGCAGAAGTTGTAACGTTGGAATTTCCGGACATCTCATCGATTATTATTCCACTCGTTTTCACGTCGTTCATTCCGTCAACGAAAATCGTAAGCAAAGCGTGCACCAAATACGAAATAAAGATACCAAAAGCGCCTACTATAACGCCGTTGATAATATAAATTGCGCCCGAAACGCCGTCGTAAACGCAAAGTATAATCCCCAAAATCACAAGCAACAGAGCCATAATAATGCAAAATGCCAACGCTACTTTAAGGAACGTATCAACATATCTTTTTGCTTTTTCTAAATCTCTAAAATTTTTATTTCTCATTTTTCCTCCATAAATAATCTGTCTCTTATACACATCTGACGCTG
>URUQ01000153.1 GCA_900551145.1 uncultured Eubacteriales bacterium | reverse complement strand
TCGTGGGCTCGGAGATGTGTATAAGAGACAGGTATGCAAATCACGTTGTATATAAACGCCCAGAACAAGTTTTCTTTGATGTTGAGAAGTGTGCGCCTCGATAGCGTGATTGCCTTTGCGACATCCGCAAGAGAGGAGTGCATAAGCACCACGTCAGCGCTGTCTATCGCAATGTCCGTGCCCGCGCCGATAGCGATACCCACGTCCGCGCGAGTGAGAGCGGGAGCGTCGTTGATGCCGTCACCGACCATAATCACTTTGCCTTGCTCTTTGAGCACGGAAAGTACGAAATCTTTGTCTTCGGGAAGCACGTCGGAAATAACCGCGTCCACACCGCATTCGTTTGCTACGGATTGCGCGGAGAGTGCGTTGTCGCCCGTGAGCATAACCACTTTTACGCCAAGTTTGTGCATAGCCTCGATTGCCGATACGCTGTCCTCTTTGAGTTGGTCGCGCACGGCAACGATGCCTACGATTTTGCCGTCGAGAGCAAGGAAGAGAGGCGTTTTGCCTTGATGAGAAAGTGCGTTGAAATCGTCCTTGAAAACGGATACGTCAATACCTTCGTCCGTCATAAGAGAGGCGTTTCCGAGGAGCGCAACCTTGCCGTCGAGCGAGCCTTTTATGCCGTGTCCCGACAAGTTTTGGAAGTCGTCGGCAGGGACGATTGCATCGGAAGAAATGGATTGCGCCTTGTCCAAAATTGCCGAAGCGATGGGGTGCGAACTGCCTTGTTCGAGGCGTGCGGAATAGTGGATAACTTCTTCTTGATTTAGTCCTTCAAAAGCCAAAATATCGGTGACTTCGGGCGTGCCTTTGGTGATAGTCCCCGTCTTGTCAAGCACGACTATATCCGTTTTGCCCGCCTCTTCGAGTGCGGTTGCAGTCTTGAAAAGTATGCCGTTTTTTGCGCCTTTTCCGTTGCCTACCATAATAGCCACCGGCGTTGCCAAACCGAGCGCACAAGGGCAACTTATGACCAAAACGCTGATGGCGTGTTTGAGAGAAATTTCAAGATTTTTTGTGACCGCAATCCATATTATAAAAACGACCAAAGCAACCAAAATGACACTTGGTACGAATATTCCCGACACTTTATCTGCCGTTTTTGCGATTGGAGCTTTTGACGACGACGCGTCCTCAACGAGTTTTACGATGCTCGCAAGGGTGGTGTCTTCGCCCACTTTGAGGGCTTTGACGGTGATAAAACCGTCTATGTCGGTAGTGCCCGAAACGACGTTTGAACCAACCGTTTTATAGGCCGGCATACTCTCACCCGTGACGGACGCTTCGTTGACCGAGCCCGAACCCGAGACGACCACGCCGTCCGCAGCAAAGTTCTCACCCGGGCGCACTATGAACAAGTCTCCCTCTTTGAGGTCGGAGAGCGGAATTTCCGTCTCTTGCTCGTCTCTGAGCACGCGCACCGTTTGGGGCGCAAGGTTCATAAGCCCTTTGATGGCGGAAGTGGTCTTGCCCTTGCTGTACGATTCCAGCGTTTTGCCGAGCGTGATGAGCGCAAGGATCATAGCCGCGGATTCGAAATAGAGATTGTGCACGAGGTGGTGCAAATACTCGGGATGTACTCCCGCTTGAATCATAAGCGCGACGCTGTATATAAACGAGATACCGCTACCCATAGACACGAGCGTGTCCATATTTGGTGCTTTGTGGAATATCGCTTTGGTTCCGCTCACGAAGAATTTGCCGTTGATGATCATTATCACGAGCGACAAAGCAAGTTCGTATCCCGCAATTGCCATCGGGTTGGATTTGAAGCCTTCCGGCAGCGGCCAATCCCACATCACCGCGCCCATAGACACGTACATAAGCGGGATAAGCAACACGATTGACACGATTAGGCGTATGAGCATTGCAAGGGTGGGGTTGATTTTTTCTTTCTTTTCCGACTTGTCGGAAGCAGGCGTCGCCTTGTAGCCCGCGTCCGAAACGGCTTTGGATATGTCCTTTGCGGTGACGGTGTCGTCGGTGGTGACCACCATAGAATTGGTCAAAAGGCTGACGCTGACTTCCTTTACGCCGTCAAGCGCACCCACGACCTTTTCCACGCGCGCACTGCACGCCGAGCAGGACATTCCCGATACGTTGAATTTCGTTTTTTCCATAGTTGTAGTATTGTCCTGAATAGGTCAAGTTATTTTATATTTTTCGCTACGCTGGATTCCCACGTCGCAACGTTCGTTGCTCCTCGGAATGACATAGGGAAGATTTGTTTTGAGGTGTGGGCAACGGCCCACCGACTGTCATTGCGAGGAACGAAGTGACGCGGCAATCAAGGCGCAAGCCGCATTTCGCTACGCCGGATTCCCACGGTCACTTCGTTCCCTCTGAATGACAAGTGGAATATTCCGCAACTGCGCCAAAGGCGCAATATCACTTTTGGCACAAGCCAAAAATATCACTCTCGCAAGCGAGAATATCACTGCGCCAAAGGCGCAATATCACTTTTGGCACAAGCCAAAAATATCACTCTCGC
>URUQ01000152.1 GCA_900551145.1 uncultured Eubacteriales bacterium | reverse complement strand
AGATGACTTTTTGGAATACTATTACAAAAAATAGCGTTTTTTTAGAGTGGATTAGTGTCGATTTTAATCGTTTAGCACAAGTTTTACCACATCGCAAGGCTTTTGCAAAATATACGTGGCATTGTGCTCTTCAAACTCTTTTTCGTTTCCGTATCCGTACAAAACCCCTGCACAATCTATTCCGCATATACTTGCGCCGTCTATATCGTACTTTCTGTCCCCCACCATTAGCACCTTGCTTTTGTCTTGGACTTTCAAGTTTTCAAGCACGCTTGCGATAACGTCGCACTTTGCTTCTTTGCTCGTATCGCTCGACGCACCGCCAATGTAATCGAAGTATTTTTCAAGCCCGAAGCCTTTCATTATCATATCGGTAAATTTGATAGGTTTGGACGTTGCGACGGCAAGTTTTTTACCCGCGTTTTTGAGTGTTGAAAGCATATCCTCTACCCCGTCGTAAACCTCGTTGTGTTGCCAACCGTACTTTTCATATTCACCGCGATACAAGCCTATCAATTTTTCTATTGTCGGCATATCGAGCCCCAAGAACTCGTGCATGGAAACACGGAAAGGAGGCCCTATCATTTTGTCGAGAACGGCGGTTGTGTAAGGTATATTTTCGTGATCGAGAGCGTATCTTATGCACTCTTGAATCCCCACCTTGCTATCCGTCAGAGTTCCGTCCAAGTCAAACAGTATATAATCGTAATTTTTCATTTCGTCCTTTTGCAAATCTTCTTTTGCATTATTTGAGCTATTTGTGTTAATTTCGTTATTTGAGTTTATAGTCTTTCGTTCAATTCGTCTTCAAGGTTTTATAGTCAAGATGCGACATTTTGATATTTGAAAATATCTCGCATCGCCAAACCGCTCAACGCCAATTGACCTTATTGTCTATTATAGTTTAGATAAACCGCCCTATTTTGTCAATCCATTCACCCTCGCAAAGATAGGATATAGGGATATCTATCACACTTTTTGCGCCTCTGTCGCCATTTTGGTACGCCATAGTGTTGGCTTTGGCGTAGGCAACGAGCACGCTTGCGGTAAAATGCGGATTGCTTTGCGTTTTGAGCGACAGTTCGAGATTGCATTTTTCACCATAGGAATCTCCGCTTGCGAACACGAAACCGCCATGCGGGGACTTGCCATGCTCTTTTTCAAACTCTTCTTTGCTTATAAAATGCACTATGGTATCGTACGGCGCAAAATAATCGGGCATATTTTTGATTTTATCTTCAATAACCGCCTTATTTGCGCCTTCTTTTGCCACAACATAGCACTCACGCAAGTGTTTATCTCTCACACTCAAAAGTTGCCCGCGTCCTTCTCTTGCCTCTTTTAAGGCGTTTTCTTTGGGCACGGTGTACTGTTTTGCAAGCAAAACGCCGTCGATTTTTCGTATCGCTTCGCTATGTCCTTGCGAAACCCCCTTCCCCCAAAACGTTTGCACGTCACAATTAGGGAAAACAGACGAAAACAACGCTCTACACAGCGAAAACAGCCCCGGGTCCCATCCAATGCCGAAATAGCACAATCTACCGTTATCCACCGCAATAGAATTGAGTTTTTGCGCATATTCCGCCATTTTGGAGTGCGTGTCGAAACTGTCAACCGTATTGAAATCTTTTGCAAGCGCAAATGCGGTGTCTGTCAAATCGAACGCCGAGCCGACGCATAACAACAAAACGTCGATTTTGCCTTTGAATTTTGGCAAATCGCTTGCCGAATACACCTTTTTACAACCCGTTTGCACTTCGCTCGGATTGCGCCTCGTAAATACGCCCGCAACGTTTATGTCCCTATCATCGAGCGCGATTTTCTCGCACGCTTTGCCGACATTACCGTATCCCACTATGCCTATATTTATCATTTTTACCTCGATTTTGCGACTAAATTGCTCTATCATGACATAATTTCTCACGCTTTGGCGCGCGGAAGGCATAATATGCAATGAGTCGCAATCTTTTATTTTCGCAGTCAAAATATGCATAAACGACAAGATTGTTGACAATAATCTTTGCGAGTATGGAAATGGTCAAAAGAGGCGATTTATATTATGCGGATTTAAGTCCCGTCGTGGGAAGCGAACAAGGCGGTGTGCGCCCCGTTCTCATCGTACAAAACAATGTCGGCAACAAGTATAGTCCTACGATAATTGCGGCGGCAATCACGTCGCAACTGGACAAGGCAAAACTTCCCACCCACATCGCTTTGCCCGCAGGTGTATACGGACTTCCAAAGGATTCCGTCGTGTTATTGGAGCAAATCCGCACCCTCGACAAACGCCGACTGAAAGAAAAAATCGGTGAACTTCCCGTCAATATGATGTCCCGCGTCAACGAGGCGTTGCTCGTATCCCTCGGCTTTTTCGAGACGTAAAATTAAAAATAAGCCTTATGGGCTTATTTTTCAACAAAGTATACTTATAACTCCTAAAATGCAACTTCCCCCTTCCTCACGGTGTTTGGACTTCGGCGTTTGCGCACCGCAATCCGCCTC
>URUQ01000151.1 GCA_900551145.1 uncultured Eubacteriales bacterium | reverse complement strand
AGAGGGGGAACGGAATAGGGGAAACACCGTGAGGAAGGGGGAAAGTTGCATTTATTGTTTTTTTAGAAATGCCGGCGTGTCCGGAAAGAGGGGGTAATTCTATTTAGAGGAGTTACGACGCACTCTTTTAATTGAATTAAATAAAAGCCATGCAAGCAAGAATATAAAGAAAAGCAATGCCTCGCGCATTACTTTTCTATTACTTTGCTGACGACGTCCACTTTGAGGTTTTGAGATTTGAGGTGAGAGAGGATACGGGGAAGAGCGGTGACGGTTGCGTCGGTGGGGTGCATTAGGATTAAATCTCCCGCTTTGACGTCTTTTATCGCACGCTCGAATATAATATCGGCATCTTTGTCCCGCCAGTCTATCGTGTCGCGCGTCCACATTATCACTTTGTAGTCGAGTTTTTTGCACGCTTCGAACATTTTGTTGCCGATACTTCCGCTCGGAGGTGCAAAAAGTTTGCAATTTTGATAATCGGGAAGAGATGACAGCGCGGAGTCGATGAGCTTTTGCGTGACCAATATTTCGTCCTCGTTTTGTTTGAGATTGAGTTTGGCGTGGTCGCAGTGCATATAGCCGTGATTGCCTATTTCAAAGCCGTCCGCGCCGAGTTGAAGCAGTACGTCTTGGTTTTTTGCCGCCCATACTCCGCCTACGAAAAAGGTGGTTTTGTAGCCGTATTCGTCAAGAATCTCGGCTATTTTTTTGACGTTGTCGGTGTTTTCGTACACGTTGAACATAAGCGACACGCTTCCCGAGTTTTGATTGCCTTCGTAAATGGCGTTATTTACCGTTTGCGTGGGGATTTGCTCGGGATAGGTTGCGACGAACGCTATGCCGAAGGTCAAAAGCAGAGTCGCAAGTATGACAAAATTTGCGCAAAAAGTGCGGAATCTCGTTTCGTTCATACCATAAAATATGATTGCGCGATTGAAACTATGTGATATAATAAAACGGTAAATCGCAAAAATCTCGTTTGCACCGCCGAAAATGGCGTATTTCACAATAATTCAAGGGGACGCAACGGACAATATGCGCCACGTTGCAAAGATAGCAATTATGCAAAAAATGATAAATTTTCCAAGCGGACTTAAACTCGTGTTCGTTCCAAATACAGCGGTGCGTTCAGTCGCAATAGGCGTATTCGTGGGCGCGGGCGTTGTTAGGGAGACGCCGGATATCGCGGGTATATCTCACTTTATCGAACATATGGTGTTCAAGGGTACAAAAACGCGTTCGAGCTTCGATATAGTCAACGAAATCGACTCTATAGGCGCACAAATCAACGCTTTTACCGCAAAAAGTTATACTTGCTTCCACACCGTGTCCATAGATACCAACGCCGACAAGTGTGCAGACGTACTTTCGGATATGTATTTCAATCCGGCGTTTGACCAAGAGGAACTCGAAAAAGAGCGTAGGGTGGTTATAGAGGAAATCAACGAGAGCGAGGACACGCCCGACGATTTGTGCCTTGAAAGATTGCTTTGCAACTTTTTTAAGGGCAGTCAACTCGAAAAAGCAATATTGGGTACTAAAAAGACGCTCAAAGAGATGAATAGCGACACTTTGAGAGCCTATCACAGCCGCTATTACGTGGCAAACAACACCGTCGTGTCCATTGCGGGCAACCTCACAGAGGAAGAGGCGGTTGCGCTCGTAAACAAGCATTTCGAGAGCAAATATACGAACATTGCAAGCGAAAGTATGGACTGCGACGTTGCCGTAAGACACGCTCACAGCACGTCCGTCAAGAAGAAAAAGGAAATAGAGCAAACTCATATCGCTTTTGCCTTCCCGAGTTATGCTTACAACGACGAAAGAGGGGTTGCTATGCAACTTATGACTATAGTTTTCAGTATGGAAATGTCCTCTCGTCTCTTCCAAAGCGTGCGTGAAAAACTCGGGCTTTGTTATACAGTATACGGATATCCGTCCGCATATAAAAATAACGGTGCGTTTATAATCTACACCTCGACCAGCCCCGAAAATGCCGAAAAAGCGGTGAGAGCGATAAGAAAAGAGATAGATTTGTTGCTCGAAAAGGGCGTGAGCGAACAAGAGCTCGAAAAGGGCAAACAACAGCTCAAAACGTCCCTCGTTTTGGGGCAAGAAAGCACTTCTGCAATGATGCGCACGTTCGGTTCGCACGCAATTCAGACGGGTGAACTTTACGACTTCGACAAGCGCATTGCGCAGATAGATGCGACGACTTCAGAGGACGTGCTCAAAGCGTCGAGAGAAATTTTCGATTTTTCAAACGTGTGCGCAAGCATTGTTGCAAAAGACGACGACGTTGATATTTTGTCTATTATGAAAAATGCAAAATAATACGGTTAGATAATCGAAAAATCAATCATAATTGTAAAAACGAGCGGTGCAAAAACGCTCGTTTTTCGTCGTAAAAACAATGTGCGAAATTTGTCTTTTGACAATTATTTATTTTTGAGATTGCACAATTGCTTGAAATCGCGCGCGATATGTGGTCTGTCTCTTATACACATCTCCGAGCCCACGAGA
>URUQ01000150.1 GCA_900551145.1 uncultured Eubacteriales bacterium | reverse complement strand
CGGCAGCGTCAGATGTGTATAAGAGACAGGAGCAAAGCGGACATATCGAAAAGGTCGGCTACGAGATGTATCTCGAACTTCTCGACGAGGCAATCCAAGAGGTCAAGACGGGCGTGGTGAAGAAAGAAAACAAGGACGTCGAGATGAAAGTAGACGCGGCGGCGTTTATAAGCGACGATTATATAAGCGGACGCGACAAACTGCGCGTGTACAAGCAAATATCCAAGGTCGCAAGCGTGCAAGCGCGCGACGCTCTCATCAAAGAACTCGGAGAAATTTACGGGCCTGTGGATTTACCGCTTGAAAACCTTATCAACATTGCGCTCCTCAAAAACCTTGCGTCCAACTACGACGCTTCGAGGGTGATAATCAACCGCAACGGCGCAGGCGTCAACTTCTACGACGCGGATATTTTCAAGAACGAAAGTCTTATGCGTGCGGTTGCCGAAAACAGCGGAAGCGTGGTGCTGACGACTACGATACCGCCGTCTATGATATTTGAGGTGAACAAACTCACCGCGGAGCAAAAACTCAAAAAACTCATCGACTTCTTTGCAAATATCCAATAAGGATATAGAAAGAAATCGCACAAATCGAGACAAAATCGAGGGAAAAACATGAAGAAAGACAAAAAACTCACGGCGCAACAACAAGAAGAAAAGCAAGAGCTTATGATCGAGTGCGGAGAATTGATATCCAAACGACAAAAGTTGCTTCTCGGCAAATTTGCCACGGTAATGGGGTTACTCGAGCTCGGTGCAATCGTTGCAATCAACCTTGCTTTGTATTTTACGGGCGTTACGGCAAAACTTGCGGATTATCTTATGATTAGCAAGGGGTGGACAATTTTCATTTTGGTAGCGGCAACGATTTTGGTGTGGGCGATCGTCACAAGTCCGATAACCAGAATTATCGGCAAGGCGCACCTGGCAAACATGAGAAAAAAGCATAAAGACGAGATTGAAAAACTCGATCGTCAAATCGACGAGCTTAAAAAACAAATTATAAGCAAATTCGGCGGTGACGAAAAAACCGTTGAAAAACAATGCGCCAAAGCTTATCAAAAGAAACTCGACGCGGAGGCGGCGGAAAGACGTAGAGAAGAAGCGCGCCATAGACAAGAGATAAACGAGTCTTTGTATTTGAGCGGTTCGGACAGTTCGTCGAGCGACTCTTCATCGAGTTCGAGCAGTTCGTCTTCTCAAATTTCGTCGGGTTATTTTTACGAAGACAGCAATCCCAACAGAAAAGACTCGTACGTCGACAATTGGGGGCGAGAGATTGCGTATAGAGACGGCAATAGGGTATACAGTTCCGAGACGCACGACTACGTGGGCTTCGTCAGCGGGAATCGCATGTACGACGAGAACGGTGAAATAATGGGCTCGTTTGACGAAAACGGAAAGTTCACAAAACTATAAAGTAACGACGCGCAAACCATAAAACGAGTGGCGCGTAAACGGCAAAACGCTACGTTTTCGGATAATTATGAAAGGCGATTTTTATCGATAAAACAACGAAAAGCGCACTTTAAGTGCGCTTTTTCAATAGATAAAATGTAATTTTTGTAAATTAGAAGTGATATTCTTCGCGTTTGTGAATATCGCGCATGCCCTCTATGGTGTCGCATATATCTTTGAAGGAACACGTTGCGCAGTCCATTTTCAAGTTTTTCAAAATGTGGTCGAGAGTGACGGTTATACCCTCGTTGAGTTTTGCCACTTGCGCAAACGTCGCAAAGTCGAAAGTCGGGTCGGTGATAAATATTTGCTTGACGGCTTTGACGTTCTTGTCTTGCTTATAAGCGTCTTTAAGCGCCGTGCCGACGTCGGCAAAAGACAATCCGTTTGCCTTTGCTTTTTTGGACACGCGCCCGCCTTCTCGCAATAGATTGGTGTTGACTCTCACCATATATCCGTCGGGATTGACCTTGTAGCGTTTGTATTCGATATCGCGCAAAAGTCGATAGATTTTTTGCTCCTTGTCAAAGTTTTGCTCGGCGTCCTCGTCGATGAGAATAATTGCAATTCTTGCAAACGGAACGTCTCCCGAGAGGTCTTTTATATCCTTACCGCGGAGCAATATCTCGTCCTCGCTCACCAAGTTTTTGTCCGTGGTGTAGGCAATGAGATAGCCCGAGTCGCAACCCGTTGCGCCAAGTTCCACCGCGCTGTCGTCGGGGAAGATAAACGTTTTTTCGTCGAGGTTTTTCACGTTTGAAGAAACGGGAAGCGATTTTAGTCCGCCTCCCGCAAGTTCAAGCGATTTCAAAATAGTTGAATCGTATAAGTCCATAATTATTCAAGATGACGATTTCTCTTGCGCTTGTCGTAGAACTTTTGAAGGAACTTTTGCACTACGACGAGGAGTTTGGAATCGAGGTTGAAGAAGTATACGGTGAAGAGCAATCCGAAGATAATGCCGATTGCGCACACAACAGTGATGATTGCGCCCGCCCAAGTTGGCAAACCCAAACCGATAAACAATGCCCAGGTGAGAGCGATAAGTGTCGTTCCGATAATCATATTTGCCTCCTTACTTTGCCAAGCCTTTTTGTCTTGCGTATTCCGCCGCA
>URUQ01000149.1 GCA_900551145.1 uncultured Eubacteriales bacterium | reverse complement strand
TACGAGATAGGAGTCCGTCTCGTGGGCTCGGAGATGTGTATAAGAGACAGACGGAATACTATCCGTCGGCGATTGGAATTGGCGTACAATATAAATTATTGTCGTGCACGCTATACGCTTTTTATGACAGCGTTCGGCATTTAGCCGATTTTGCGCTTATAACGGCAAATCAAACGATATAAGTTTTAATCGTCATCGTTGCCACGCAGTTTGACGACCTTTGCGGCAAGTTTGCGGTGGTCCTCTTCGATTGCTGCGTAGTGCTTTTTGGTGGTATTGACGTCGCGGTGTCCCAAAACGTCGGCAACGAGATAGATATCACCCGTGGCACGATATAAGTTGGTGCCGTATGTGCTACGAAGTTTGTGCGGAGATATTTTTTTGAGTGGAGCGGCGGTTTGAGCGTACTTTTTGACAATGTTTTCTACCGCACGCACGCAAATGCGCTTTACTTGTAGAGACAAGAACAATGCGTCCTCGTCTCCCGTGTTTATCTTCTGACACCTGTCTATAAGTGCCTTGCGTTCGGTGTCGATATAGGTCAAGAGGGCGTCGCGAACCTCGTCTCCGAAGTACAAAATGGCTTGATTTCCGCCTTTTCGCGTGACCGTGAATGCGTTGGTTTCAAAATCTATGTCGCTGAGGTTGAGCCCCACACACTCGCTGACACGGATACCCGTACCCAAAAGCAACGTTACGAGTGCGTAGTCGCGCGCACGAGTGTTGCGTTGGATTTTGCGTTGATGTTCCGTCATACCGTTGCCCGTTTCCGCCGCGTCGAGTATGCGCTCTACTTCTTTTTTTTCAAGACGGATAATGTCCTTGTCGTGAAGTTTTGGCATAGTGAGCTTTGCAGACACGTTGGAGGGAATACGGTCGTGATTGAAATAATATTTGAAAAAAGTGCGGATAGTGGAAAGTTTGCGCGCTTTGCCTTTTTCTGCATTGGTGTATTCTTTGCCTTCAAACTCGTAATAAGAGAGGTATTCCACGTATGCCTCCAAGTTGCCGAGCGTGATTTTGGACAAATCCTCTACGACGAAATCGTAAACGTCCTTATAATCTCTGAAAGCCCGCACGTTTTTGAGCAAATAGTCAAAGAATATGCGCAAATCGTACGCATAATTGAGCCTTGTAAGCGGTGAAGTCTGTGGCTCGATGCCAACGAAAAACTCCTCGCAAAATTCGGGAAGTTGGTCTCTCAAAACGCGCAAACGCTTTGCAAGATATTTGTCTCTTTCGGTGAAATAGTTTGTCATAAATTTTCCTCGTATGTTTAGATAGAATAATTGTATCAAACTATGCGTAAAACGTCAATATATCTCGGCAAGATATCCAAATTTGTAAGCGAATAGGGCTTTATACGATTGTATCGGGCATAATTGCGAAATTTTCAATTTGTACAATTGTCATTAGAGATTTTGACGACATCGAATAATAGTTTTTTTGCTTACGTCGAAAAAAAACGGTCTGAAATCGATATGCGATGCACAACGTAAGTAGATTTTTATTTGAATAGTCGGGTTATAGACTGAAACCGATTATTAAGCCGATTCCGGCGGTGAGAAGTCCGAGACCGATAAGCGAGCGAGCGGTGAATTTTTCCTTCATAATGAGCCAACTTAGCAACATCGTGAGAAGAATTGACAACTTGCCTATGCAATTGACGGCGACAGGGTTTGCGCCCTCGAAGTTGAGCGCTTCGTATTCCGAAAGCCACGCTCCGCCCGTTGCAATGCCCGATAGGGTGAGGAATATCCATGACTTGGGCGTGATATTTTTTGCGCCTCTGTAATCTTTTTTGACTAGTACGATTGCGGTTGCGAATACAAAAACGACGATAGTTCTATAAAAGGTGGCGACGTCCGAGGGTATGCCTTTAAGTCCGAGTTTGACGAACAATGATACGAGAGCGGCAAATACCGCACTCAATATGGCAAATATTAGCCATTTTTTGCTTTTCGGTTCTTCGATTTGGTTTTTGTCGCGCTTTGGTAACATCAATATCGTGCCCGCAAGCATAAGCACCATAGTAAGGCAAAGCATACCGATTGTGAGGGGATCTCCGCCTTTGGTGGTGTCGTCAAAGAAGAATATCAAAAATAAAATGGTTGTGAGGATAAAACTCGACTTGTCGATAGGCGCGACTTTGTTGACGTCGCCTTCTTTCAACGCTCCGAAATAGAACAGCCACGATATGCCCGTTGCAAGTCCTGAAAGAACGAGGAAAAGCCAATTATAGCCTGTTAGATCACCTAATTTGGCGATATCGCCCGTAATCGCGCACATCACGATTGCACACACTATGACTATTGCCGTGCGGAATGAGGTTGCAAAATTGGAATTGACGTCTTTGATGCCGATTTTCGCCAAAATCGTTGTGAGTGATGTGCAGACGGCACCGCCCAAAGCCATAAGTACCCAAACCATAAATTCCTCGATATAATTGCCTTTTTGGGTACATTATGCGCCTATGCGTGCGCAATGTCAAACCGTAAGCGGGTATTATGACAAATTTATCGTATAACTGAACACTCTCTGCAAGCTTGTATTTTTGTTATACAGCTGTCTCTTATACACATCTCCGAGCCCACGAGA
>URUQ01000148.1 GCA_900551145.1 uncultured Eubacteriales bacterium | reverse complement strand
CGAGATAGGAGTCCGTCTCGTGGGCTCGGAGATGTGTATAAGAGACAGCTCGTATAAGGACATTCCCCTACAAGATTATCCGTCGCTCGCGGGGGAGACAACGGCACTCGCATAGATAGGTATCGTTCTCTTATTATGCCACTGCGCTTTGTGCGCCAGCTTCGCAACAACACGGCGCAGTCGCTTGTACTGCACCCACAAGGCTTCCACACACAAAAGACAAACGAACGATAGCGCAATATATAGGATGAAAGCGCAGTCTTTTGTGTGAAGGAAAAAAGGAGCACCAAGGCAAAAAGCGAGCAATTGGCACAAGTGACAATTGTGGCTAAAAGCCTTGTGGGTGACGCAAGCTCGGCACTTATCCGCTCACCGCCTTGCGGTTCGAGTTCCGTCTTTTAAGTTACATATTCCGTTAATAAGTAAGCTCTGACGCAGTTATTCGCTAAATAGTGCGCTTATGCGGTAACTTCTTCGTCTGCATTTTCTTCTTCCACGACTTCCGCCTTGCGCGCATCGATAGTTGCAATAATCTCGTTCATTCTGCTCTCGTTGAGCACGCATTTCTTCTTGTAAATGATGAGTGCGACGGCAAGGAAAACCATCGGTATTACGCAAGTGCAAACGAGCAATACTTTGATGCCCGTCGGATTGTTCGCTTGAACTGCGGCAACGACTTGTTCTGGCGTTTCGGTGCTCAATTTTCTATCGATTTCCGTAAGCCTATTCGTGTACGGCAAGACATTGGCAATGATATAAACAAGCGACACCATACCTTGCGAAAGAGCCGAAGCGAGCTTTGACGTAAACGGACGTAGCGCAAAAATCAAGCCTTCGTCGCGCTTGCCGGTCTTGAACTCGTTGTATTCGACGGTGTTGGTTATGTTGATAACCATAATCATATATAAACCGCCGCCCCAGCCCGCAACCGCGTATGCAAGGAACATAAGAAGGTAACGGAGCGTTATTGTCAGATTCCAATTGAGGAACGGGATTGACAACGTGAACAACTCGATTTTAGGCACGGTAAGGCCGAATATCATCATAATTGCGTAGCCCGCGATTATTGCGATACCGCATGAGTAAAACAGTTTGTTTCTTCCGTATTTTTTGGCAAGCCCCGGATAAAAGAGTGTAAAGACAGTGGAAGAGATGGCGAAACCAACGCCGAATACCATCCAAAGCGTGCCGTTGTATGCGTTGTCAAAGTAGATATACATCATACCGAGGCCACCGCCTACGACGTTAGTACCGACGCTGAACAACAACAATACGAGCGCACACCACATAAGTTGATCGTTTTTGAAGAGGACTTTGAACATATCCTTTATCTTCATAGGCGGAGTCTTCATCAATTGTTTGGGAAGCGGTTTTTCCTTGACACCGAATATGGTGAACAATTGGAAAAGACACATAATCACGCCCGCAAAGATCGACATAATGGCAAATGCGTTGCTTGCGCTTCCGCCGAGAGGACTATCACCCATTGCAAGCGTAGGCACAACGATACCCGCAAGACCACCGCCGATACTGACGGATATTTGCGTGACGGTCATAAGCTTATCTCTGTCGTGCGGATTGCTCGTGAGCGTGGGCATCATTCCCCAATACGAGATGTCATTCATCGTATACGTGACGGAGAACATAAAGTACATAGCGGCAAGAAGCCCGATAAAGCCCCACCCTTGCGCGGGAATGGAGAACAGCGCGATGATAACGCCGGCGGTAAGCACACTGCCGATAAGTTGCCACGGCTTGTACTTGCCCCACTTTGTGCGAGTATTTTCGACAAGACCGCCCATAACGGGATCGTTGAAAGCGTCGAATATACGCGCAGCCACTATAATTGCGGTGATTGCCGAGAATTGTGCGTCGTTGAGCGTCTTAGTAAAAACGCAAAACGACAAAAGGTATCCATTGAAAAAATTGTAAAGGAAATCTCTTCCGAGCGTGCCCAACGCAAACATAAAAAGATTGCGATTGGACAGTCTTTCGCCAACGGCGGTTGGTGCGGTTTGCACCGCGACTTCTTCTTGCATAATTTACCCCTTAATACACGGCAGAATGCGTGCCGTATAACTATATCTTTTCAAATACGCGCAAAAAAATTGCACGATCATTGCTAAATCAATATTTTACACACCGCTTTGAGATAAATAAAACTGTCAATGCGACAATATATACGTTTCAAGCGCACTGAAACAATCAAACGTCATCGCAACGCCGTTCACCTCGATAGAGAGCGGAAAATGACAAAAGGCAAACTCGTTAAGGGCTTGCCTTTTATCCGTAAAAGTTTTGTTTGAATATACGATATTCATAACCGATCAGCAAGGCAAAAGTCTGCAAATGTGCTTTGAAACTATCATAAAGATAAGGTCGAGAATCCATACAATCGTGAAACCGAAGATCAAACGGATAAGACCTGCGACAATCTTGCCTTCCTTAAATCTGGTTACGAAACCGCAAACCCAAGAGGTCGGTGGAAGAATTGCCAAAATAACGCTGATAACGTATCCCCAACCGAAATAGTCACCTTTTTTCTTTGCCATAATAAGCCTCACAAAAAATATAGTATAGGATATACCCCTGTCTCTTATACACATCTGACGCTGCCGACGAAT
>URUQ01000147.1 GCA_900551145.1 uncultured Eubacteriales bacterium | reverse complement strand
CTTGTACTAATCGTCGAGCTTGGCGCAAAGACGCTCGTCGCCTTGCGACTCGAAGTTTCGTCTCCGAAAAGCTTTAATCGTGACAGTGACAATGGCAATCGTCATCGTCACAGTCGTGGTCGTGGCAATCACAGTCTTCGTCATCACAATAGCAATCGTCTTCGTCACAATCACAATCGTCTTCGTCACAGTCGTCACAATCGCAATCTTCGTCTTCACAATCTTCATCATCGCAATCGTGGCGGCGATGTTCTTGCGTGCCGTTAAAATAGTCTTCGAAAGGTGATTTGCGACTGTCTTCGTCCACCTCGTCAAGTCCTTTGAGATAGCGATAAAGCGGGTCGTCTGAAAAGTCTTGTTTCAAATCGAAATCTCCGCCGAGTTCCTCAACGGCGTTGCGAAGTTCCATATATTCGTTGTAATTGGGCTCGTAATTTTCGCAGAACGTTTTGAGCACTTCTACGCCTTGCTCGTCGCCGTACGCACCGATAAGGCGTGCAAAAAGCGCGACGTCTTCACCCTTATACAGATAACTCACGAGCCCCATAAAGATTGCCTTATTCCCCTTATATTCGGCAAGCACTTCCATAAGCATTTTGCCCGTCTCGCCTTCGAGGGTGTAGATTTTGCTTATCATATCATCCAAAATCGGCTCGCAGTCTTCCATAAGATACTCGTACGCTTCCAGTCTTTGCGGATATGGCTTATCCTCGTCGAGCATAACGTCGAGCATTTGCAACATTTCTTTTTTGGTTTTATTGTCGTCCATCTTCTTCTCCGAATACGATTTTGTAGTATTTGTCAAACGTTGCCGTATTGAGGCTATATCTCTCGATGGTGAGCAATCGCATATTGAGCGGATCGTCCTCTTCGTACACCTTGGCAAGCAACACGCCCACGAGCGTGCGCATACTCTTCATTGTGGATATTTTGGCGTATCTCGGATTGGTATATTTTGCCTTTCCGTCCTCTAAACGCACGATTTTATTGACAATTTCAGTGAGTTTTGCAAGATAAACGTTGGGTTCTTCATCCGTGAAAACGATGTCGGATATGCAATAACTCACAGCATTGCGAAGCACGTTAGGCATCTTGTAATATGCCCCGGGGAGCACATATCTTATGCTCTTGAATCTATCTTGCGCCACGACGTCGAAGTTGAGACAAAACTTGTTGGTCTTCTCGTTCACGAGGCAGAAAAGCAATCTCGACATAAGTTCGAAGGACAAATCCACGCTTATGAGTTGTTCCCTTATAAAATCGTCCACCCATTCGCAATCGACGAGCGCAAGTTTGTCGAGAATAAGGAATTTGAGATTTTCGTTGTCGTCTCTAAACGCCCACTCTATGAGTTTTTTGATTTGCATGGCGTCATCGTCATTGATATCGAGTACGGTTGCAAGGTCTACCGGCGAAAGTTTGATTACTGTGTCGAGGACTTTGTATCTTCTCACCCTTTCGACGTAAGGCAAATTCATAGAATACGCCACTTTTTCGGGTTCGGTCTTATAAAGTTCGAGAAAATAATCGGCGGGGGAATACTCACCGAATATGTTGCGCACCTTCACCATAACTTTGCGCGCCTCATCCCTTTGCCCGAGGTTATATAGACCTTGGGAAAGCCAAATCATCGTGTTTGGTTGCAAATCCAGGCTTTCAAGCACTCGCCTCGTGTATTTGACCACTTCCGCGTGCATATCCATATTGACGAGCAACGGCAAAATCATAAGAATATCTTCCATGCTCTTGTAGTCTTTTTGCAATATCTCGTCAAGCACTTCGTACGCTTCTTGCACCTTTTCTTCCATAAGATACGCGGTTGCAAGCGTGCATTTTACCGCAAGGCTGTCCCCGTTTTCGGCAAGCATTTTTTGTGCGTTGGCAATGACGCTGTCGATGTCGTTTTTCATCATAAGGCACACCAAAACGATATGGTTTGCCGCGTTTTTGGACTTGGAGTGCGCGTCCACCTCGTCCATAAGTGCGATTGCATCGTCAAACTTTCTTGCACGCACGAGTTCGTAGGCGCGCTCGATAAGCATCTCGTAATAGTCCTCGCCCTTGGGATAGACAACGTGAAAACCGCCCTCGATGCCGTTTGTCGCATTGCCGTCGCCTTCCGGCATCTGAATATCGTACGCCTCTGCTATGTCTTGAAGGTAGTATTCGGCAACTTCGGGTTGGTTGACATCCATAAAATTCATAGCCAACTGATAAAAAATGCGATCTCTCGTATCCTTGTCGGGATGCTTGGACAAGGTCTTGTAGAGAGTCGCATTGGATAAATCCCATACGCCGAGCGAGGAATAAACGGTGGCAAGCGCAAGCGACGCTTCAAAGAAGCGGTCGTCAACGTTCAGTGCCTTGTTGAGATTGACGATACTTTTCTCGCTGTCGCCTTTTGAAAAAGCGTCGTCGGCAAGGTTGAAATAATCCTCTTTTGAGAGATTAAAACCTATGATTTGCGCCATTATTTTTTCTTTTTCTTCTTTGGATTTTGATAGGGTTTTGCGGGTTGATTTTTCTTCTTTTGACCTGCGTTTTGAGCCTTTTGAGCACCGTTTGCGTACGGATTTTGCTTTGCGGCTTTGCGTTGCTGTCTCTTATACACATCTCCGAGCCCACGAG
>URUQ01000146.1 GCA_900551145.1 uncultured Eubacteriales bacterium | reverse complement strand
GTCAATCAACAAAAGGCGCGTCTTGACGAAGAATTGACCAATCTTGCCATATACGACGGAAATGTCAAATCCACAAAAGAGCGTATGCGCACTCTCATGAGCGAGTACAACGAGGCGTTGTCGACCAAGCTCGAAAGCCAAGAGGCAATAAAGAGCTATGCGGACGATATCGTCAGCCTCAACGCAAAGCTCGGTTTGGCAAAAGGCAATCTTGACTTGCTTACGTCTGTTAAGAATGAATATTCGGGCTATCAAGAATCCGTTAAACGTCTTATGCAAGACAGCAAAAACGATCCCGTACTCGCGTCCAAGATATGGGGCGTTTTGGCTGAAGTCATCAACGTCCCGACTGACTTCGAGGCGGCAATCGAGTATTCTTTGGGCGCAAATATGCAAAACGTGCTTGTTGAAAGCGAGCGTGAGGCAAGCGACCTTATCAACTACCTAAAACAAAAGGGTTACGGTCGCGTTACGTTCCGTCCGCTCACGTCGTGCCGTCCTCGTACGCTTACGCCTGAGAACAGAGGCATTTTGACAGAGCCGGGGTGCTACGGTCTTGCGAGCGACCTAGTAAAATACGACAAGAAGTTTGACAAATTCGTGCAAACACTTCTCGGCGCAACGGTTGTGGTAAACAACATCGACAACGCTATTCGCATTTTCAGAAAATACAATCAATCGGTCAAAATCGTCACTTTGGACGGTGAAATTTTTGCAACGGGCGGTGAAATCACCGGTGGTTCGAGAAGAACGCAAACGCGTGGTTTGCTCACTCAAGAAGCAAAAATAGAGCAAGCACGAGCCAATCTCGAAAAAATTAAGAACAACATTGCGCTCCTCGACTCTCAACGCGGAGAAAGAGAGCAAGAATTGACCGATTGCGAAGCAAAAATCGAGGCTCTCAACAAAGAAATAAGCGAATTGCGCATTGAAAACGGTCTCAACGAGGACAAAGCAAAGCAGTCTTTTGACGTGACGGAGTCCTTGAAGGTTGAAATATCCAAAAACGCCGAAGAGTACGAAATCGTCAAAGCGCGCATAAAAGAACTCGAAGAAAAGATAAGCTCAATTGACCAACTCGAAAAAGTCGTGTCCGAAAAGCGAGAAGAGTACAATGCGTTGCTTGCAAGTTCCAAGAGCGTCAGCACCGACCAAAAGAGCGAAAGAGAGCAAATGGCGGAGCAAGTGACGGAAATCAAGGTCAAACTTGCGGGACACAAGAGCGTTCTCGACGGTATCGACAACGATTTGTTCAGATACAATCGTGACAGAGAACAGTTGGAAGACGAAAAACTCGATATAATCGCGTCTCTCAAACGCGAACAACAAAATCTCGACAATATTCACAATGCGCCCGAGAAAACCACGTTCTCCAAAGAGGACGAGGCGCGTATATCCGCCCTCGAAAAGCAAATATCCGATTTGAGCGAGCGCAAGCGCACCATATCCGACGAAATCGTCGCTCTCGACCAAGAGAAGACGAGATTGTCCGACGAGCGTTCCGCACTCAACGAAAAGAAAGTGCGTGACGAAGCAATGCTCGAAAACGTGGATATTGAAATCCGCAACCAACAAACACACATTCTCGAAGAATACGATTTGACGTACGCAAGCGCCGTTGAATTCAAAGACCCCGAATTCAAAGCCTACGGCGCGCTTACCGTCATATCCGATTTGAAGAAGTCCATCAACCGTCTCGGTGACGTCAATCCGCTTGCACTCCAAACGCTCAAAGAGACCGAGGAAAGATTGGAAGAACAGACCGTTCAACGCGACGATATCCAAAAGGCGTACGACGACATTGTCACCATTATCAACGAGTTGACTGGTGAAATGCAAACCAAATTCACGGGTGCGTTTGATCAAATCAGCGAAAATTTCAAAGAGGTGTTCCAACAACTCTTCGGCGGTGGTAAAGGTGAGTTGCGGCTCAATATGCAAGACACGGACGACGTGCTCGAAGCGGGCATCGACATCTACGCCCAACCCCCGGGAAAGAAATTGCAAAACATCAGCCTTTTGAGCGGTGGCGAACAAGCGTTGACTGCAATCTCCATATTGTTTGCTATCCTCAAACTCAAACCGATGCCGTTCTGCGTGCTTGACGAAATCGAAGCGGCACTTGACGACGCCAACGTCAATTTGTTTGCGGAATTCCTCAAAAAATTCAGTGACTACACGCAGTTTATCGTCATCACGCACAGAAAACCGACTATGCGTCACGCAGACACGATTTTCGGCGTTACGATGGAAGAGAAGGGCGTAACCAAGATTGTCTCCATTGAGTTTGAAGAAGCGGCGAAACACGCAAAATAATCGTCGCAAAGGCAACGACATTGCGCAATTTTGCGCAACGTCGAGAGCCTTGCTAGATTATTTTGCTACTACCGCGCAACCGATACACGCTATCAGTCGTAGAAAAATAATAACTCCTACCGCAGTTTCGCTATATCGTTTGCTTGGTGTGTGCGCACTTCGTGCGTATGTGGAAGATTGGGTGTTGATGCTCACAACGACACTTCGTGGATTTATAAACTACGGCTCCGCCTGTCTATGAGTAACGTTTATTAAGCTGTAAAAAAATCAAGCCGATAATTTTGCGAAATTGTGGTAAGTGTTTTATAACAGCTTGATATA
>URUQ01000145.1 GCA_900551145.1 uncultured Eubacteriales bacterium | reverse complement strand
ATCTACACCGTCTAATTCGTCGGCAGCGTCAGATGTGTATAAGAGACAGGCCCGCAATGGTGGAGATATTGTTTATGCCGAGCTCCTTTGCGCTTTGGGCAACGAACGCCATTTTCTTTGCCGTGGAGTCAAGCGCGGTAACGGATACGTCCTCTCGTGCAATGGCAATCGGCATAGACGGGAAACCACCGCCCGAGCCTATGTCGCAAAGTTTTGCTCCGTGCGGAATTTCACTCACGCCCGCAAGCGAGTCTATAATATGCTTTACGGTAAAGTCTTTCTCTTCGGTGATTGCGGTGAGGTTGAAAGCTTTGTTGCACTCAACAACTTTTTCATAGTACGCACAAAGAACTTCCGCTTGTTCGGAAGTTATCGTTGCGCCTACTTGCGCCGCGCCGTTTATAAGATAGTCTTTGTCCATACAGATATAATAGCATTTTTTATTTCGTTTTTCAAGTGACGAGACTCAAATTTTATAAAGCGCGATATTTTATACAAAATTACAAAACACGCCGTTTATACCAAAGATATTGCAATGTAAAATATCGATATTGCGATTTAATAATAAAATTTACAATACCTATCGAAAAAGAAAACATGCAAAATCGCAAGACGTTTTTTGCTTTACTATTGTACTTAAAACAAAATAGTGATAAAATATATAAATAAAACGGAGGCAGTATATGAGAATTGCAATCGTAACCGCTATGACGGAAGAAACTTTGCCGATCTTTCAAAAACTCGGCAATGTGGTTGATCAAAGTACGATAGCAGGCGTTGCTATCAGCAAAATAGAACTTGACGGTGACACTATATATCTTGCAACGAGCGGAGTGGGAGAGGTCAAAGCCGCGCTTGCCGTGCAGTTGCTCGTGGACTTGTTCGATGTGGAAATCGTCCTCAACTTCGGCTTCGTCGGAGCGGTGGGCAAATTCGACGTGGGTGAAATCGTCGTGCCGAGAAAGGTTGTGCATTATCAATTCGACGTCACGGAAGTCGATACGGATAGAAAAGTCGGTCAATACAGCGGTATGGCGGACAACTTCTTCTATCTTGACGAAGTGGTCATTCAAAACGTTCTTGCCAATATCGGCAAACCCGTAAAACTCGTCAGCGTCGCAAGCGGTGACAAATTCGTTGCGGTCAAAGAGGAAAAGCAAAGACTTAAAAGAGAGTTCGACGCGGACATCTGCGAAATGGAACTTGCGGGGCTTGCAATTGCGTGCGAGCGCAACAATATCCCCCTCTTCTCCGTCAAAGTCGTCAGCGACAACGCCGAGGAAGGCGCAAACGTGAGTTTTGAGACCGTTATGGCAAAAGGCGTTGCGGGTTACGAGAAAATGTTACCCGCTATCCTCAAAGCCGTCAAAGAGGGCGCAAGCGCGCTTCCGCCCATCAAGGAATAAGAAAAGACTATGGAAAAGATTACGTCGTTTACAATCGACCACAACGTGCTCAAAAAGGGATTTTATCTCAGTCGTGCGGATAAAAACGTATTCACGTACGATTTGCGCTTCAAAGAGCCGAATAAAGGAGATTACCTTCATATAGCCGCTATGCACACCATAGAGCACTTGTTTGCCACTGTGGTGCGCAACAGCGTGTATAAGGACAAGGTTGTGTATTTCGGCCCTATGGGTTGTAGAACGGGCTTTTATTTGCTTTTGTTTGATATGAACAAAGACGAGGCGCTCGCGCTCACAAAAGAGTGCGTCGCAAAGTGTCTCGAACTCGACACAATCCCCGGTAGCAAGAAAATCGAGTGCGGAAACTACCGCTCACACAACCTTGCCGCCGCAAAGAAAGAATTGTCCGCCTATCTCGACGTCCTCAACACACTGTAAAACAGTTAAGATAATAAAAAACGGGTTTGCTTATCGTCAACCCGTTTTTTTATTGATGTTTGGTAGATTTTATGTGATAATTTTCTTAATAAAACTATAAGTATAATAGTTTACTAGTAAACTATTATACTTACATGGAAAATATCGAAATAGAAGTAGATGGAATTATAACATATCGCAAAGTGCGAAAATATAAAGAATGGAGGTATTTATGGAATATATTATCCCTTGCAACCAAAAATATTACAATGTATCTGATGCAATGTCTAATTTGAAGATAGTCGACTGGAAACAAACCAACAAAAACATAGAAACAGGAGATATTGTTTATTTATATATTGGCAATCCTATAAGTGCAATAAAGTATAAATGCAAGGTAAATAAGGTAAATCTACCCTTTTGCGAAATAGATGATACAAAGTATGTAAAAAACGGCGAAGTTTTTGAAAGATACGGCAATTATATGGAGATTGAATTTTTGGGAGATTATTCCGATGATTATTGCACTATAAAGAAAATGCGAGATATTGGAATAAAAGGTAATATCCAATCTCAAAGAACGGCACCGGAAGAACTTGTCGATTATCTTGATAGATAATCAATGCCTGTTTTATATTGTTTCACGTGCAACATATAGAAAAGTAAATATCAAGTTTCTACAAAAAAGCACAATTATTAAATAAAAGCGTGCCGAGGTTTTAACTAAACTCGATATACTTGTTTTTATATTTTCAATCTATGGTTATATATTATATCTGTCTCTTATACACATCTGACGCTGCCGACGAATTAGACG
>URUQ01000144.1 GCA_900551145.1 uncultured Eubacteriales bacterium | reverse complement strand
TTTGTGCACCGGCTTGTTTGACTTGGACGGGAATTGCCTCGTCGTCTTTCACGACGGTTGAATCGACTTCATCGTCGTCTTTCTTGTCGTAAGACACGTTGTGACGTTTTGCATATTTCTCTTTGGTCTTGTCAAAGGAAATGCTCATTGCCGCCCACAACGGAGTTGCGATAGTCAATGCCGAATAGAGACCCGCAAGCAAACCGAGAATGATAGGCACGCAGAACTCTCTGATAGATTCGCTACCGAGAATTGCAAGGAATATAACGGTAACCATCGTCGTCAAAGTCGAGTAAATCGTACGAGTCAAGGAAGCGCGAACCGCTTGGTCGCCGATACCCTTGTAGTCGATGTTCTTTTGACCTTTGAGAGGCTTGATCATTTCACGGCAACGGTCGAAGATGATGATCGTGTTGTTGATTGAGTAAGCAACGATCGTAATCATAGCAGCGACGTATGAACTGTTGATTTGCACTCTGCAAATGACCGTGAGAGCAAACATTATCACGATATCGTGGATAAGTGCGATGATTGCCGCAAACGCGCTCATCAACGTAAATCTTATAATAATGTAGACAAGGATGAGAGCAAGCGAAACTGCAAGTGCGATACCTGCCTTGGAGAGCAAGTCGCTTGCCGCGGTTGCACCGATAGATTGATACGTGATCTTATCCGCAAGGTTGATATCCGGGAAAGCGTTCTTATCGACCGCGTCTCTGATTGCTTCGTTCATTGCCGCGATGTCCGCGTCGTTGTCAAGGACGTTTTTGTATCTGAACACGATAGCGGTCTTATTTACGTCGTTAGCCTCTTGCAATTGCGAATAACTGACGACGACTTTTGCGCCTTTGTATTCTACGTCTTGGATCGCCTTGATGATAGCGTCGCGATTGGTGTTGTAATTGTCTTTTGCGTCTTTACCGAGCGTTACGGTGAGGATAGTACCACCCTCGAAGTCGATACCGACGCCGACTGCGTCTGAGTAACTGCTACCCGGTCTCGTACCGAGTGCGACTATCATAATAACCGCCACAAGCACGATAACGATGGGAAGAATTGCCGCGTATTTGCCGTTTTTGCAGACGCTGTAGTTGTTGCAAAGATTGCGGAAGTTTGACTTTTTCATAATTACGCCTCCTCCTTTGCAGTTTGTGTAGAAACGGTAGTGACCGTTTCGTCTTCTTCTTTGGCGCGTTTAAGTCCGTAGAACTTTTCGCTGGTGCTGTTGAGCGGGATAAACGCTTTGAGGATAAGTCTCGTGCATACCAACGATGCGAAGAGCGAGAGCACGATACCTATAAACAACGTCACTGCGAAACCTACGATTGAGGAAGAGCCGAGTATCCAAAGCACGATTGCGCCGATGAGAGTCGTAACTTGTCCGTCGATGATTGCAGCCGCAGAGCGTTTGAAACCGCTCTTGATGCAAGTGCCGATGGGCTTTGAAGAGTGCTTGTATTCGTCCTTCACTCTCTCGAAGATAATGACGTTGGCGTCGACTGCCATACCGATTGAGAGCAAGATACCCGCGATACCGGGGAGCGTGAGTTGTACCCACGGCAACACTGCGCAGAACCAAAGCAAGAGCACGATGTAGATGCAAAGCGAAAGGTCTGCCGCAAGACCGAGACCGCGATAAACGACTGCCATAAACACCAAGATGAGAGCTACGCCGATTGCACCCGCGATGAGTGCGATTCTGATGGAGTTCTCGCCGAGCGTTGCGGAGATGTTTCTCACTTCTGCGATTTGAAGCGTAACACCGAACGTACCCGATTGCAATTGAGTTGCAAAGTCGTAAGCGGATTGATAATCATAGTCGCCGGTGATGATTGCTTGACCGTTGGTGATCGCGCTGTTGATCTTCGGAGACATTATCTTTCTTCCGCCGACGTAAATATACGTGGCTTTGCCTACGTTGTTCGTCGTGGTGTCAGAGAACTTTTTCGTGCCCGATTCGTTGAATTTGAGTCCGATTGCATAGCTCGTGCTACTGTCGGAAGTCGTCACGTACGCACTTTCGAGGTCTTCGCGTCCTCTAATGAACGCTTTCTCGTAAAGTTCGCTCTCGGCAGCCTCGTCACCGAGGTCTTCGAGCGTGAAATACAACGATTGCGGACGGCCGATGAGTTCGAGAACTTTTTCGGGATCGTCTACGTCCGGGATTTCAACGCGGATGGTGTTTCCGCCATTGCTGTTCGTGCCCTTGGTCACGGTTGCTTCCGTGTAGCCCTTGGATACGAGCAAACTTTGCAAAGAACTTACTGTGCCACTGATACGAGTGTCGAGATCACCGTAATTGTCGTTTTCGACATTGAAAACCGCCGACACGCCGCCCGACATATCGAGGCCGAGTTTGATTGTCTTCACATAACCGGTATAATCATAAACGGTGTTTGCAATAGGAAAGTCCACGACGGCAAACACTGTCATAAGAATTATGAATATACTCACTATGCACAAGACGACTATCGATTTCTTTTTGTTCACAGGAATATTCCTCCATATAGTAAAACATAAGTATTATAAACAATGAGATAGTTTAAGTCAAGAAATAATGCTTGGTTATATAAATTTTTAACAGTATTTTTGCGTGTTTTTGCAAAATTATCCGCCAAAAACCACACTTGTCTATCATATCGCGGTCGCACAAATCATATTTTTTGGTA
>URUQ01000143.1 GCA_900551145.1 uncultured Eubacteriales bacterium | reverse complement strand
CCTCAAAAATCACCCCAAAGATCACCACAGCCGTCGCGGTCTTCTTATGATGGTCGGCCATAGAAGAGGTCTTTTGGATTACCTTAAAAAGGTTGATATCGAAAGATATCGTGCAATCGTCGGCTCTCTCGGTTTGAGAAAGTAAAAATTTCGGGTGTGGTTTACGCACCCGTTTTTTTTGCGGAATTATCCGCACAATAAATAAAAAAATAAAATGCCGAAAGGCAATATTCGGGAATGACGGAATTCCCAGAAGGAGAAATTTATGGAAAAAAGAATTTTCAAGACAACGGTAGGCGGCAGAGAAATGACCGTCGAAACAGGCGCATACTGCGGACAATCCAACGGTTCTTGCATCGTGCGTTGCGGTGACACCGTGGTTATGGTCAACGCAACGATGAGCAAAGCACCGCGTGACGGTATGGACTTTTTCCCTTTGAGCGTTGACTACGAAGAGAAAATGTACGCAATCGGCAAAATCCCCGGCGGATTTAAGAAGAGAGAGGGCAGAGCAAGCGACAAGGCTATCCTCACGTCGCGTCTTATCGACCGTCCTATTCGTCCGCTTTTCCCAAAGGGACTTTACAACGACGTCACGGTTATCGCAACGGTTTTGTCGGTTGACACCAACATTCCGCCGGAAGTATTCGGTATGATCGGTTCGTCCGTCGCGCTTTCTATCAGCGATATACCTTGGGCAGGACCTACGGGTTCTGTCGTAGTCGGTATGGTTGACGGTGAATACGTCATCAACCCCGACAGTGCACAACGTGCAAAATCTCGCCTTACCCTCAACCTCGCGGGCACGAAAGATGCGATTATGATGGTTGAAGCGGGCGCAGACGTGATTACCGAACAAGAAATGCTCGGCGCAATTATGTTCGGCCACGAAGAAATCAAGAAGATCGTCGCTTTCATCGAAGAGATTCAAAAAGAAGTCGGCAAACCCAAACTCGATATCGAACTCGAACATATCCCCGACCACATCAACGAGGCAGTGAGAGCTTACGCAAACGAGAAGATGGATTACGTTCTCGAAGCGTTTGACCGCTATGAGAGAGAGGAAAGAGAAGACGCTCTCAACGAAGACGTGCTTGCTCACTTTGCAGATCAATTCAACGACGAAGCCAAAAAGACCAAATTTATCCTCGACAGCCTCTATTATCTCAAAAAAGAGAAAGTCCGTGCAAAGATCTTGGACAACGGCGTACGTCCCGACGGAAGAAAACTTACCGAAATTCGTCCTATTTGGTGCGAAGTAGGTTTGCTTCCGAGAGTCCACGGCAGTGCAGTCTTCACAAGAGGACAAACGCAAGCTTTGACCACTTGCACGCTCGGCACGATCAGCGAAGCTCAAAAGCTCGAAGGTCTTGACGACGACTTCTACAAGAGATATATGCATCAATACAATATGCCCGGTTACTCCACAGGCGAAGCAAAAGCGCTCAAGAGTCCCGGCCGTCGTGAAATCGGTCACGGCGCACTTGCAGAACGTGCTCTCGAACCCGTTCTCCCTAGCGAGGACGAATTCCCGTACGCAATCCGCACGGTATCCGATATTTTGAGCTCCAACGGTTCAACCTCACAAGCGTCGGTATGCGGCAGCACGCTCGCACTTATGGACGCAGGCGTTCCTATCAAAGCACCCGTCGCAGGTATCGCAATGGGACTTATCAAGAACGAAGAGAGCCACAAAGTCGCAGTGCTTACGGATATTCAAGGTCTTGAAGACTTCCTCGGCGATATGGACTTCAAAGTCGCAGGTACCACCGAAGGTATCACCGCAATCCAAATGGATATCAAGATCAAGGGCATCGATGAGGAAATCCTCACTCGCGCTCTTGAACAAGCTCGCCTTGGCAGACTCGAAATCTTGGGCAAGATGCTCGCAACTCTTCCCGCTCCGCGTGCGGAACTCAGCAAGTTTGCTCCCAAGATCGTGTCCTTCTCAATCGATCCCGATAAGATCCGCGACGTCATCGGCACGGGCGGTAAGACCATCAACAAGATTATCGAAGATACCGGCGTAAAAATCGACATCAATGACGAGGGTATGATTTTCATCGCATCAAGCGACGACGCTGCCATCAAGAAAGCGCGCACCATCATCGAGAACATCGTTCGCGACGTAGAGGTGGGTGACGTTTACGAAGGTAAAGTTACCAAGATTATGGAAAACGACAAAGGACAATTTGGCGCATCGGTCAACTTTGCACCCGGCAAAGACGGTATGATCCACATTTCCAAACTTTCCGACCAACGCGTCGATAAGGTTACGGACGTAGTCAACGTCGGCGATATCGTTCTCGTCAAAGTTATTAAGATTGATGAGAAGCATCGTGTTGATCTCCGCCTCAAAGAAGTCATCGCCAAAGCATAACGCGCTCAAATAGCGAATAACTTTGTCAACACCCCATTGCCATCAACTCATTTACGTTTAGTAAATTAGGGTTGCTGTCAATGGGGTGTTTTCGCGTTCTTCATCTATTTGAGCGCGTTATGCACTTGGCGATGCTGGCTTTAGAGAGAACTTCTTACGAAGTCTATTGCGCTTAGGACTTCCGCAAGCAGTGGAACTTATTAACGGTATGTGCTTATTCGTAGCGTGGAGGCGCAAGGCGCCGACCGCATCGAGCGCCAAGCTTGACGGAAAGTACAAGCGACTGCGCCGTGTTGTTGCGTAGCT
>URUQ01000142.1 GCA_900551145.1 uncultured Eubacteriales bacterium | reverse complement strand
CGTTCGATTTGCTCGCCGCCTGCGGCTCGAAGTTCCGTCTTCGATAAATCGTTTATCGTTCGCAAAATAATCCATAAATAAAAATTTTCGAGGTATATTATGAGAAAACCTATCATTGCAGGCAACTGGAAAATGAACAACACTATCGCCGATACCAAGGCGCTTATCACCGATCTCGCTCCGCTCGTTAAAGACGCACAATGCGATGTCGTTATCTGCACTCCTTACACCGATCTCGCAACTGCAGTTGAGATGACCAAAGGCACGAACATCAAGGTGGGCGCAGAAAACGTACACTGGGCAGAAAAAGGTGCTTTCACGGGTGAAATCTCCGCAAAAATGCTTGTTGAACTCGGCGTTGAATACGTAATCATCGGGCACTCCGAGCGTCGTCAATACTTCGGCGAGACGGACGCAACCGTCAACGCTCGTGCAAAAGCGGCTCTTGCTGCCGGTCTTAAACCCATCATCTGTGTGGGTGAAACGCTCGAAGAGAGAGAAAACGGCAAGGTTGAAGAAGTGCTCGTGCGTCAAACCAAGGGCGCATTCGACGGTATCGACAAAGACCAACTCGACAATATCGTCATCGCATACGAACCCGTTTGGGCAATCGGCACGGGTAAAACCGCAACGGCGGAAGTGGCAAACGAGACTATCGCAATTATCCGCAACACTATGGCTGAGCTTTATTGCCCCAAGTGCGCAGAAAACCGCGTCCGTATCCAATACGGCGGAAGCATGAACCCCAAGAACGTCAAAGAACTTATGGCAATGCCCGAAATCGACGGCGGTCTCATCGGCGGTGCGTCTTTGAAAGCGGTTGACTTCTCGCAAGTTGTAAATTACTAATATTTTCAAGAAAAACAGGCAGTCTAACCGCCTCAAAGGACAACTATGAAAAAACTTGTTTTGGTAGTTATGGATGGTGTCGGCAAGTCTAAAACGGGGCTTGGCGACGCCGTTACTATGGCAAATACACCCACTCTCGACAAACTCTTGCAAGAGTGTCCCAATACCTATATCAAAGCGCACGGAACGGCAGTAGGTCTTCCCAGCGACGACGATATGGGCAACAGTGAAGTGGGACACAACGCACTCGGTTGCGGTCAAGTCTATTCTCAAGGCGCAAAACTTGTGGAAGAGGCAATCGAAAGCGGTGATATTTTCAATTCTTCCGCGTGGCAGGAACTTAAAGACAATTGTGTCAAAAACGCTTCCACGATGCACTTTATCGGATTGCTTTCCGATGGCAACGTACACAGTAATATCGGGCATCTAATCGCATTGATTAAGGGCGCAAAGCGTGACGGAATCAAACACGTACGCGTTCACGTATTGCTTGACGGAAGAGACGTGCCGGCAACCAGTGCGCTCACTTACGTCGATCAGCTCGAAAGTGCGATGGTATCTTTGAACGACGCCGATTTCGACGCTTGCATCGCAAGCGGAGGCGGACGTATGAAGATAACGATGGATAGATATTTCGCAAACTGGGATATGGTAAAAGCGGGCTTCTATACGCACGTTTACGGTGAAGGCAGAGGTTTTGAGTCCGCAACGCAAGCTATCGAAACCTACCGCAACGAAAACCCCGGCGTTATCGACCAAGATTTGCCCGCGTTCGTCATTGTCAAGGACGGCAAACCCGTCGGCGCAATGCACGACAATGATAGCGTAATTCTCTTCAACTTCCGTGGAGACCGCGCAATCGAAATCTCTATGGCTTTCGACAACGCCGACTTCAACGGTTTTGATAGAGGCAATATGCCAAAGTTGCTTTACGCAGGTATGCTTCAATACGACGGAGACTTGCATTTGCCCGCGCGCTTCCTCGTCGAACCGCCCAAAATCAAATACACGTTGAGTGAATTTTTGGTCAACAAAGGCGTAAAATCCTACGCCGTGTCCGAGACTCAAAAATACGGTCACGTCACGTATTTTTGGAACGGTAATCGCTCCGAAAAATTCAGCGATGACCTCGAAGTGTGGGAAGAAGTGCCTTCCGACAAAGTATCGTTCGACCAACGCCCGTGGATGAAGTCCGCGGAAGTCACCGATAAGGTTATCGAAGCAATCGAAAGCGAACAATACGGCTTTATCCGTTGCAATTATCCAAACGGAGATATGGTCGGTCACACGGGTAGCCTCGATGCAACCATTATCGGTGTCGAAGCGGTGGATCTTGCACTTGCAAGACTCCTTCCCGTCGTCAAAAAGCACGATTACGCACTCATCGTAACCGCAGACCACGGCAACGCCGACGAGATGCTTGAAAAGAACAAAAAAGGCGTCATCTCCGTCCGTACCGCGCACTCTCTCAATCCCGTACCCTTTATTGTCTACAATTACGATTGTGAAATAGCCGACGGTGCTTTCGGACTTTCCGACGTGGCGGCAACGGCAGTGAAGATTATGGGGTATACCCCCGACCCTCACTGGGACGCACCCATAATCCGCTAAATCGCGCCTAACTTTGTCAGCGCCCTCTTGCCTCAAAATCACGTACGCTATGTACGTTGGGTTTTGATTCAAGAGGGCGCTTTCTCGTTATGCATCGATTTATCGGATTATGGCAAGCAAAAAACAGGGGTTGCCGTTCGTACGGCTCTTTCTTGTTCTTCATCCGTTTAGCGAATTATGGTAAAGGTGGGATAATAGGGGTTTCTTGCGAACGGCTCTTTTTTTGTGTTTTTATCCGAAAAATTAAAGAAACATACTAAAACA
>URUQ01000141.1 GCA_900551145.1 uncultured Eubacteriales bacterium | reverse complement strand
GTTTAACGAAATTTAACTAAAAATATCGATATTTTTTTATTTATTTGTCAATTTGCTATTCACATTGCGACATAGGCGTGATATAATATACTCGACAAGCGAGGTGAATATGAAATTTGAGTCTTTCAAACAACTTTTGAGTCACTGTGCAGAAAAATACGGCGAAAACGTCGCATTGCGCTACGATAATAACGGCACTGTTTGCAATATTACGTACGCAGAACTTTACGCCGACGTATGTCGTCGCGCGCAAGAAGCGAAAAATCTCAAAGAAAACTGCGTCGGCATACTTCAAGTCCCGTCGGCAAAGTGGATTATAGACATGTTCGCGTGCGTGATTGCGGGCAAGCAAACCGTGCTTCTCGACGCAACGTCGGACGCCGTTACCCTTCAAAAATGCGTGCTTGCAACGGACGTTGAAACGCTTTTCACCGACGATGTCACCGCGCCTTATAAAAACGCACTCAAAACTTGTCCGCAAACCGTCAAAAAAGCGGACGGCGAGGGAGATATTCTCTTCTTCACGTCGGGCACGACGGACTCGTCCAAAGCGGTGGTTCTCACCTCAAAATCTTTGTGTGCAAGCGCTTGGAACGGTCAAGAGAAATGCCCTTGCAATCAAAACGACAACCTTCTTTGCGTGCTTCCGCTCACCCACGTGTTCGGCTTTGTGTGCGCAATGCTCTGGCCCCTCTCGCAAGGCGCGTGCGTGTCCATAACGAGAGGACTGCGCTATATTCCCTTCGACGCAAAATACTTCAACCCGACGATTATATCCGTCGTGCCGTCTATTCTCAAATTTATGGTAGGCTTTGACGCTCTCAACGACGGATTGAGAATGATACTCGTAGGCGCGGGCCCCGCAAACGAACAAGTTTTGCAAGCGGTCAAGGCAAAAGGCGTAGAAGTACGCTTCGGCTACGGACTTACCGAGACGTCGAGCGGTGTTGCCATAAGTTGCGGAGAAAATCCGTTTGCGATGTCCGTATGTCCCGACGATAAAATCACGCTTGCGGACGACGGAGAGATACTTATCGAATGCCCCGAGTGCATTATGAAGGGCTATTACAAAAATCAATCCGCAACGGATGCGGTGCTTTCAAACGGAGTATTCCGCTCGGGAGACCTCGGCAAATTCGACGAGCAAGGCAACTTATATATAACAGGACGCAAAAAAGATATTCTCGTGCTTGAAAACGGCACGAAAATATACCTTGCCGAGTGGGAGACCGACCTGAGAAACGCCCTCGGCATAGACGATATCGCGCTCAATATGAAAGACGGTTGCGTAACGCTTTTCGTAGGCGACAAAGACGGCGATATAGACATAGACGTCGTCAAAGAAAAAGTATCCGCTTTCAATAAAACCAAATCGTTCGACCAACAAATCGCCGACGTATGTGTATTGCCTCACGCGCTCGAAAAAACCGCAACGGGAAAAATCAAACGCTGGACACTCAAATAAGAGCAATCGACAAAAGGAGTAATATATGCAAGTAACAAAACAAGAAATTCAAGACAACCTCACGAAACTCGTAAAACAATACGTTCCCACCCTCGCAAACGAAGAAATCACACGAGAGACTCCTATCAATTCCAAGGGTTACGAATCGCTTAACTACATCTATATCGTATGCACGCTTGAAAGCGACTACGGTGTAAAAATCCCCGACAAAGTATGGATGAAATTGCGCACCGTAGGTGAAGTCGTAGACACCGTTTACAATATGGCAATCGGCAAGTAATTGTATCGGAAATCACATAATCGGCGTTTTATATTACAAAATCGTATGGATAAAACACAAGATTTGATATATACCGTACATAGAAAACTGCTTGCGGACGACGTGACCATGTACCGCAGTTTGCGCCCGTCAACGCTTATGCGTATGCTTCAAGAGATATCCATCGCACACACCGAAGCACTCGGCGCGGGCAGAGCAAAGACGCTCGATAAGGGTGCGTTGTGGGTGGTTGCGAGAATGAAGCTTGAAGTTGCGTCGCTCCCCTCTTACGATGACGAAATCACGCTTACGAGTTGGGCGGGAAAGACTATGCGAGTGCTTTTCCCTCGATACTACGAGATGCGCGATAAAAACGACAACGTATTGGTACGCGCAAGTGCGGTATGGCTTCTTATGGACGAAAAATCTCGTCATATGGTCTTCCCCGAAGCGTACGGAGTGGAAGTCCCCGCCCCCGATATTCAACCGAATATCGCACTGCCTGGCGGTGTTGCGCTCGGTGAGCAAAATCAAGAAAAGACTTTCACCGTGTCGTACAGTCAAGTGGATATCAACGGGCATATGAACAACAGCAAGTATATCGACGAAACGGAAGATTTGCTCGGCGCACAGTATCTAAAAAATCATGAACTGCGCTCGCTCGAAATAGAATACAAATCAGAGATAAAACTCGGCCAAATCGTCACACTCAAATATACTAAAAACGACGATGACCTATCTCTCGTCGGCATAGTCGAGGGCAATCCTTGCTTCGAACTCGTTGCAAAATTCGCACCGATACGGCGATAAAAACGTTGACAGTAAAAAAAGTATTTGATAAAATCAATTTACAACGTAAGGGAGTAATCGGCACTCTGGTGTAATAAAATCGCTAACACGAGCATCGCTCCGGTTTTATTTTGAACGATGAGACTTATCCGTTTTTGGGTAAGTCTTTTTTGATAGAATACCACGTATATACTTAAAAGGCTGTCTCTTATACACATCTGACGCTGCCGACGAATTAGACGGTGTAG
>URUQ01000140.1 GCA_900551145.1 uncultured Eubacteriales bacterium | reverse complement strand
TGGATTAAAATATCCGCTTAAAATAAAAAAATAAATGGTATAAATTAAAAACACTTATTCACTGTTTGAAGCGCTTAAACAAGTATAACGCTCTCAAATAGATGAAGAACGCGAAAGCACCCACCCGATACAAAACCCAACGTACACGGGCGTACGTGATTTTGTAGCGGACGGCTCTGCCGATGTTATTCGCTATTATAATCTATTATCTGTTTAAGCGCATCAAGCGGTGATAGACAAGAAAAGCGCGCCTTGTAACCAAGCCAAGTGTACTTTGGTGTACACGACTTGGGAACAAGACGCGCTTGACGCAGTATATCGCTGTTTGATGCGCTTAAACTCGGGACATATATTCGCCGGTGCGAGTATCAATACGTATAGTATCGCCCTCATTGACAAACATAGGAACTTGAAGTTCATAACCGGTCTCAACGGTTGCGGGCTTGGTGGCGTTGGTGGCGGTGTTGCCGGCAACTGCGGGCTCGCAAACAGTGATGAGGAGTTCGACAAAGTTTGGCGGTTCAACGGAGAACGGTGATCCTTGGAAGAATTTCATCGTGACGTTCATATTCTCTTTGACGAAGTTGAGAGCGTCTTCGACTTGACTCTTGTTGAGCGGAATTTGCTCGTATGTCTCGGCGTCCATAAAGTAGTAGAACTCACCATCGTTGTAAAGATATTCCATATTCTTGGTTTCAATGTGAGCGAGTTCAAACTTTTCGGTGGGGTTGAAAGTTTGTTCCAACACAGCGCCTGTGACGACGTTTTTCATTTTCATACGGACGAAAGCCGCACCTTTGCCCGGTTTGACGTGCAAGAAATCGACGACCGTCATAATCTTGTTATCGTAAAGGAAAGTAACGCCCTTTCTCAAATCGCCTGCCATAATTTGTGCCATAATGATATTCTCCTAAATTGTGTTTTGATTGGTGATGCAATAATGCCTATTTAGATACATTTTAACATCTTATAACGCATATTGCAAGTTTTATGCAAAATTTCTCGCACAAGTATGCAATTGCGCTTTGTTATCGTCTCGCAAACTTGCTTTGACCTCCACTCTAAGCAAAGGTCAAAGCGGTTGTTTTTATTTTGCGTAATCTACGCTGCGAACTTCACGGATAACGTTGACTTTGATTTGTCCGGGATATTCGAGCTCGTTTTCGAGTTTTTCGGCAATCTCTCTTGCAAGGAACACCGTATTCGCGTCGTTGACTTGCTCGGGCTTGACCATAACGCGAATTTCTCTACCCGCTTGAACCGCGAACGTTTGATCGACACCGTCGAAGGATTTTGCGATTTCTTCGAGTTTCTCGATACGTTTGACGTAAGTCTCGACGGATTCACGTCTTGCGCCCGGTCTTGCACTTGAAATTGCGTCAGCCGCTTGAACGAGCACCGCGTCGATTGTTTGAGGCTCGATATCGTTGTGGTGTGCGGCGATTGCGTGGATAACTTCGTTGCTTTCGCGATACTTCTTTGCGATGTCTACGCCGAGTTGAATGTGCGTGCCTTCGAGTTCGTGATCGACGGCTTTGCCTATGTCGTGGAGCAAACCTGCTCTGCGTGCAATACGAGGATCGACGCCGAGTTCCGATGCCATAACGGACGCCAAAGATGCAACTTCTATGGAGTGTTTGAGCACGTTTTGACCGTAACTGGTACGATATTTGAGTCTGCCGAGGATTTTGATAATCTCTGGATGCAAGCCGTGCACGCCCACTTCGAAGGCAGCCTCTTCACCGGCTTCCTTGATGCCTGCCTCAACTTCTTTTCTCACCTTGTCCACCATCTCTTCGATGCGTGCGGGGTGAATGCGTCCGTCGGTGATAAGTTTTTCGAGTGTCAATCTCGCAACTTCCCTTCTTACGGGGTCGAAGCTCGAAAGTGTTATAACGTCGGGAGTGTCGTCAATGATGAGATCAACGCCCGTCGCGCTTTCGAGTGCGCGAATGTTTCTGCCCATACGACCGATGATTCTTCCCTTCATCTCGTCGTTGGGGAGCGCGACTACGGATACCGTGTTTTCGGTGGCGTGGTCCGCAGCGCAACGTTGAATTGCTTGGGAGATGATGTTTTGCGCTTCCTTCACCGCGTTGTCTTTTGCCTCTGCGATGAGGTTCTTTGCGTCGTTTGCCGCACTCTTCTTGACACCGTCAAGCAGTGCGTCTTTGAGTTCTTGGCACGCCTCTTCTTTGGTCATGCCCGCAACTCTTTCAAGTTCCTTTTGCATCTTTTCTTGGGCGTTGCCAAGTTCTGTTTCGATGCCTTTGAGGCGTTCTTTGGTTTCCTCGATTTGCTTTTGAGATTTCTCAACGTCGTCGAGTTTCTTATCGAGAGCCGCGTCCTTTTTATCGAGCGTGTCCTCTTTCTTGTCGAGAGCCGCTTCTTTTTGAGCGAGGCGATTCTCGGTGCGTTGCCATTCTTGCTTGCGCTCTTTGGTTTCATTCTCGAAATCGATGCGCATTTTGTTCATTTGTTCTTTTGCCTCGAGCATACCGTCTTTGCGGATGGTTTTTGCTTCGAGATTTGCTTCTTCGATAATTCTTGCAGCCTCACGTTTGGCGTTGCCGATTTTGTTTTGAGAGTAAACTCTGTAAATAACCCAACCGAGCAAACCGCCCACCACGATAGCGATTGCAGCAGCGATACCTGCGGCAGCCCCCGGTGTGAGCGCAAGCAAATTGATAAAATTGCTGGTCATTTGGTGACCTCCGTATATATAATCAAAACCGATTGAAAACCAAAAATATAGTTATATCCAAAAG
>URUQ01000139.1 GCA_900551145.1 uncultured Eubacteriales bacterium | reverse complement strand
CCACTGCGCTTTGTGCGCCAGCTACGCAACAACACGGCGCAGTCGCTTGTACTTTCCGTCAAGCTTGGCGCTCGGTGCGGTCGGCGCCCTGCGCCTCCACGCTACGAATAAACACATTCCGTTAATAGGTGCGCTCCGAATAAGCATATACATTAATAAGCCGTGCCTGACAAAGTTAATCGCTATTTGGCGCGCTTAAATTTATTTAAGGGCGTTATTTAGATGAAGAGCGCGAAAAAGCCCCTTGAACATAGTGAAATAGATTTAAGTGCGCCAAATAGATGAGTAACGCGAAAGGCACGACTTGAACCAAAACCCAACGTACTGAAGTACGTGATTTTGGGGCAAGCCGTGCCTGACAAAGTTAATCGCTATTTGGCGCGCTTAAATTATTTTTCGCTCTTTTTTTGAACTACTTGCTCACCATCATAGTAACCGCACTTGGGGCATACTTGGTGGCTCTTTTTAAGTTCGTGGCATTGGGGGCACTCTACAAGGCCCGGAGTTGTGAGTTTCCAGTTTGCAAAACGGGAATTCGTTTTTGATTTTGAAACTTTATTTTTAGGTACTGCCATCTTCTTACCTCCGATTTTCGCAACATTTGCTTTACACAGCGTTTTGATTATATAAAATAAACAAAGATATGTCAAACGCTTTTTCAAAGTTGCGCTGATTTTTGAATGTGTTTTTTACTTGTTTTCGCGCTTTTGAGACATTTTTCGCGCAAAATGCGCTTTGCGCCTCAAAAAGCGAAATATTTTGATTATTTTGCAAGTGCTTGCGTCTCTCTTGCGATTGACAATTCCTCGTTGGTGGGAAGTATTAGCACTTTGACTTTGCTATCCGGCTTGGAGATAACTCTCACGCCGTCGCCTCTACCCTTGTTTGCTTCGAAGTCGAAGTCAACGCCGAGATATTCCATATCTTCCATAACGAGTCTGCGCATAAGGTCGCTATGCTCGCCGATACCGCCCGTAAACACGATTGCGTCAACGCCGTTGAGCACTGCCGCGTACGAACCGATGTATTTTTTGATACGGTAAGCCGCAACTTCAACCGCAAGTTTTGCCTTTTCGTTGCCCGCATCGATTGCCGCTTCGAGATCACGCATATCCGAGCTCAATTCGCTTATACCCTTCATACCGCATTTTTTGTTGAGGTATTGCACGAGATCTTCGGGCGTAAGGTTAAGTTTTGAACGGATATATTCACTTGCGGCGGGGTCGATATCACCCGAGCGCGTACCCATAACCAAGCCTTCGAGAGGAGTAAAGCCCATTGAAGTGTCTACGCACTTTCCGTCTTTGACTGCGGATATGGATGAGCCGTTGCCGAGGTGGCAAACGATGATTTTGCTATCCTTTTTGCCGAGAAGCTTGATGGTTTCTTCGCTGACGAACTTGTGAGAAGTGCCGTGGAAGCCGTATTTGCGCACTTTGTATCTGTCGTATACGGAATACGGAATACCGTACATATACGCTTTTGCGGGCATAGTGCTATGGAAAGTCGTGTCGAACACCGCCACCATAGGCACGTTGGGCATAACCTCTCTGCAACTCTTTATGCAAGCAATGTTGCCCGGCATATGAAGAGGTCCGAGTTCCGCATTCTTTTCGCAAATTCGGATAACTTCGTCGTCGATAAGCACGGATTGGTTGAAGTCCTCACCGCTGTGAAGAACTCTGTGTCCCACTGCGCCGATTTCGTCCGTGGATTTGATTGCGCCGTATTCGGGATCGACCATTGCATCCAAAACAAGCTCGATTGCCTCTTTGTGGTCTTTCATATCTTTCTTGATATTGAGAACTCTGCCGTCGGACGTTTTTTGGGTGAGTTCACCGCCGTCAAACGTTATGCGTTCGCAAAGACCTTTGAGCATAACTTGCTCGGTTTGCATATCGATAAGTTGATATTTGAGTGAAGAACTGCCTGCGTTGATAACGAGTATTTTCATTGCTCTCTCCTATTAGTCCTTGACCGATTGAAGTGCGGTGATTGCCGCGACTGCCGCGATATCCTCTGCCACGCAACCTCTGCTCAAATCGTTGACGGGCAATGCCAATCCTTGCATAATCGGTCCTATTGCCATACAATTGCCAAAGCGTTGAGCAATCTTGTATCCGATATTGCCGGCATCGAGATTTGGGAAAACGAGAACGTTTGCTTGTCCCGCGACGGTGCTGTCGCCCGCTTTTTGCTTTGCTACGCTGTCAACCAACGATGCGTCGAGTTGAAGCTCGCCGTCAACGTTGATTTCGGGATGCTCCGCTTTGACTTTTTCGTAAGCAGCGCGCACTTTCTCGACGGACTCGTGATTTGCACTGCCCTTCGTGGAGAAAGAAAGCATTGCGATTTTTGCGTCCATTTGACAAATTTTCTTTGCGCTGTCTGCCGCCGCAACGACAATGTCTGCGAGTTGGTCGCTAGTCGGATACGGAATAACCGCGCAATCCGAGAAAATGTATGCAGGATATTTTTTATATTTGAAATCTTCGGGCGGAACCATAACGAAGCAACTGGAAACGGAACTGATACCGGGGGCTGCTTTGATAACTTGGAAAGCGGCTCTTGAAACGTCTGCGGAACTGAACACCGCACCGCCGACCACGCCGTCCACGTCACCGCGTTTGAGCGCGACGCAAGCGTAGAACATATTGTTGTTGGTGACGACGTTGAGTGCTTGCTCTTCCGTCATGCCTTTTGCCTTGCGAAGCTCATAAAGCGTGTTTGCATAATCGGCGCGATGTGCGCTTGTCTTGGGGTCGTCGAAAGCCTGTCTCTTATACACATCTCCGAGCCCACGAGACGGACTCCTATCTCGT
>URUQ01000138.1 GCA_900551145.1 uncultured Eubacteriales bacterium | reverse complement strand
GCTCGGAGATGTGTATAAGAGACAGGCCGTATCGTCGGCGATAATCGCTTCTTGATTGTCTTGCGCTTTGTCTTTTGCAGTCTCTTCTTCGGGATTATAGGGGTTGGTGTCCTCGATAAGTTGACCGTCTTTGAAACGGCAGATTCGAGTTGCGTATTGATAAGCAAGCTCGGCGTTGTGCGTAACCATAATGACGAGACGAGTCTTGGATATATCTTGCAAAATATCCATAACTTGCACGCTAAGTTCACTATCCAATGCGCCCGTCGGCTCGTCCGCAAGAATAATCTTGGGATCATTGACTATGGCTCTTGCAATCGCGACGCGTTGCATTTGTCCACCGCTCAATTGGTTTGGGCGTTTGTGAATTTCCTCGTGCATATTGACTTTGTGGAGCGCGGCAACCGCCTTGGCTCTACGCGTCTTTTTATTCTCGCCTACGAGGCTCAACGCAAGCTCGACGTTTTCGAGCACGGTGAGATGGGGAATAAGATTGTAGCTTTGGAAAACGAAACCGATGGTCGCATTTCTGTACGCGTCCCAATGCTCGTCGTCAAAATCGCGCGTGGAAACTCCGCCGATGACGAGGTCACCGCTGGTGTATCTGTCAAGACCGCCTATGATGTTGAGCATAGTGGTTTTTCCGCAACCGGAAGGACCGAGAATTGCAACAAACTCGCTCTCTCTGAAATTGAGCGATACTTTGCGAAGCGCATGCACCGTAGTGGTGGCGGTGGGATAATCTTTTACGACATCTTTAAGTTGGAGCATAATCCACCTCAATGTTGAGATATTTTATCTTTATATTACTGTATATTATATTTTAGTGTTCAGTCCTTAAAAAAGACTTAAAAGACAACAAAGAGAATGACCGTCAACAAAGCCATTCTCTCTCGTAGCGGGTGATAAACGGCGCAAAATCAATTTTACGCTTTGGTCACGGACACCCAATCGACGCCTTTGCTCACTGCGTCGGAGATGTGTTTGCAAAGTTCTTCAAGCGTGATTGTGCTCTTGTGATTGAACCATATCTTGAAGCATTCCGTAATACCGGCCGCCGCAAAAGCAATGACGTATCTAACCTTGCCCATATCGAGATTCTTATCCGTGGTCTCGGCAAGACGGTGCATATACGCCGCAACGATACGCTCATTGATTTTGTCGAGAAGTTGTCCCGACGTGCTGGACGAGAGAATATATCTGTTGTTTTGGTCTTGTTTTGCGATTTCGTCCGCAAGCGTGCTTAAAAGCGTGTAGGGAGATTTCATAACTTCCACCATATCCGCCTCGCTCATAATCTTGTCTATGCGCGCGATAATCTCGTTTTCGATATCCGTGCGCACGTCGCCCACGGTGTCGTAATACATATAAAAAGTGCTTCTCGTGATATTTGCCTTTTGCGTAAGTTCGCTAATGGTGATATCCGACATGTCTTTTTCTTGAACAAGTTGCTTGAACGCTTCAAAAATGGCATTCTTTGTTTTTATGACTCTTTTGTCAATTCCACCGTTTTTCATAAATTCACCTTTGCTTTATATTGCAAAATGTATTTTATCATATATTTGTCCGCTTTTCTACCCTATTTATCAAATATTTACGAAATTAATAAATATTTAAGATTTGCGCACGCTACGTGTACGAGGAAATCAATATGAAAATAAGAAGAAAAAGAAAGTATCAACTCCCGCTCTCTCACAGCAACTTGACCAAGCACGAAAATATGCGCTCGCACTTCGACCCCAACGGCAGTTGGACGGGCGTGCCGGAAAAAGATGGTTATCCCGACGTCCCCGACGGCGAAAAACCCGTGCAAGACGCGGATGATTTATAGCAAAAACCGTCGCTGTGGCAACGGCAACACGCACTCGTGCGTATTGCCTTAGCCACGCTAGGTTTATTGCTCTACTAACCGCGCAACCGATACACGCTATCAGTTTAAGCAGGGACAAAAACTCCTACCACAGTTTCGCTATATCGCTTGCTTGGTGGGGCGCACGATGTGCGCAAACGCATTTGTCGTCATAAACCGCATTTGTTCTCACAACTACTACCGCACAGCCAATCTTTGCTATCGGTTCAAGAAAGAATAAATAATCATTCCACAGTTCCGCAAGATTGTCTGTTTGGTGTGTGTAGAATAAAAACTCTTACCACAGTTTCACTATATCGCTTGCTTGGTGAGGCGCACTGCGTGCGCTAATGGAATATTCCTTATGTCGTTGCGAGGAGCAACGAATGTTGCGACTCGGGAATCTAGCGTAGCGAAAGTGGAATATTCCGCAATTATTAATTAATAATTATTAATTATTAATTTTCACTGAAAAAAATCACACACCCTTTCGAGTGTGTGATTTTTTCGTTTTTGTCTGATTACGCTTCGGTAATTGCGCCGACGGGGCAACCGTCCTCACAAGCTCCGCAATCGATGCATTGTTCGGGATCGACAACATATTTGCTATCGCCTTCTGCAATTGCACCAACCGGGCAAGTATCTGCGCATGCGCCGCATTGGATGCATTCATCGCTGATAACTCTGGGCATATTCTTATCTCCTTACAAAATAAATTCGCTTTCGCTTGAAAGTATATTAGCACAACCGCCGTCGTTTGACAAGCATAAAAACGGGGTTTGACCTAATTTTCGGGATACAAGGCAAAGTAGCATTGCGATATCGTGGTGCGACGCACTTTGTAAACGTGCTTCTCTCGTTGCAAAGTCATATCCCCTTTGTAGGAACATTTTGCGCAATCGTTGCCGTTCATCGTCTTGTACGGGCAATGTGCAAAAGTCATAAGTGGGATATTTTTGTCCACCGTATACCTGTCTCTTATACACATCTCCGAGCCCACGAGACGGACTCCTATCTCG
>URUQ01000137.1 GCA_900551145.1 uncultured Eubacteriales bacterium | reverse complement strand
GCAATAAACAGATGAAGAACAAGAAAGAGCCGTCCGATGGGCAACCCTAATTTACTAATCGTAAATGAGTTGACCTACGGACGGCTCTGCCGCAGTTATTCGCTGTTTAGTGCGCTTTAAGATATTGTCGTGCCGACGGGAAGACCGCGAACTGCCTTAACCATACTCCCCTCTTGCATAAGCGCAAAGGCTACGACGGGGATATTGTTGTCCATACACATTGTGATGGCTGTCGTATCCATCGCTTTGAGACCGAGGGAGATAACTTGCATATAGGTAAGATGTTCAAACTTCTTGGCGTCTTTGTTCTTCTTGGGGTCGCAATCGTATATACCGTCTACATTCTTTGCACAAAGCAATGCGTCTGCGCCTATTTCGCAAGCGCGAAGTGCCGCACCCGTATCCGTCGAGAAGTAAGGATTGCCAGTTCCGCAAGCGAAAATCACGATTCTGCCCTTTTCAAAGTGGCGAATTGCCTTACGCAGAATATACGGCTCGGCAACATTTGTTATCGTAAGTGCAGTTTGCACTCTCACGGGAACGCCGTGCTCTTCGAGTTTGTCTTGAAGTGCAAGAGCATTCATAACCGTTGCAAGCATACCCATATAATCGGCGGTTGCACGATTCATTTTATCGGCGGCTTGGAGTCCTCTCCAAAAGTTTCCTCCGCCGATGACGATGCCGACATCTACGCCGAGGTCTTTGACTGCGACGATTTGTCTACACACGAATTCAAGCTTTTCGCTGTCAATACCTGCGCCGTTTTCTTTTGCGAGAGCCTCACCGGATATCTTGATTATCACTCTTTTATACTTCACGGACGGATCTACCGTCTTTTGAATAGTTTCGCTCATTTTGCACTCCTTTTCAAGTATCTAACGCATTGTTTTAATAATACGTTTGCGCCTTGTAGCACGATTAAATCGTTGTTGTTCCAAAAAAACGTTCAAAAAAAGGAATGGAAAACCATTCATTTTTCGATTGATTATTTTGCCAAGTGGGCTTGCGCCATAACTTCGCCGACGAAGTCGTCTTCTCTCTTTTGCAAACCTTCGCCCATTGCGTAACGGGTGAAACGAATGACTTTGACGTCACCGTTTTGTTTGAGATATTGAGAAATTGTCAAATCGCCGTTCTTAACGAAAACTTGTTCGTTGAGGCAAACGTCTTTGTAGAATTTGTTAATTCTGCCCACGAGCATCTTTTCGATGATTGCTTCGGGCTTTTTGCTGTCCTCGTTGAGAGCTTGTGCTTTGAGAATTTCTTTCTCATGGTCAACTTCGGATTGAGGAACTTCTTCTCTGCAAACGTATTGTGCGTTTGCCGCTGCGATTTGAAGTGCGACGTCGTGAACGACTTCCGCGCTTGCGCCTTGGGTAGCCTCGACCATAACGCCGATTTTACCGCCCATATGGATATACGTGTCAACGACGGTGTCGTTTGCTTGATACACGGTGAAACGACGGATGGAGAGTTTTTCACCCATCTTCATAACGTACTCGTTGGTTGTCTCTTGCATTGCCGCGACAACGTCTTCAACGGTAACGCCATCGTTGTCGAGGATATAGTCTGCAACTTTTGCAACGTACTCTTTGAATACGGGACCGCCTGCGACGAAGTCAGACTCGCAGTTGACTTCCAAGAGAACGGATTTGCCGTTCTTGCTTGCTGCGAAAACGATACCTTCTGCCGCGATACGAGCTTCTTTCTTTGCTGCGGTTGCCATACCCTTTTCTCTCAAAAAGTCGATTGCAGCCTCCATATCGCCGTCGGTTGCTACGAGAGCCTTTTTGCAATCCATCATACCGACACCGGTACGTTGGCGAAGTTCCATAACGTCTTTGCTTGTGAATGCCATATATTTTCTCCTATTATTTTGTTTTGAAACCGCACGCAAGGATTGATTGCGTGCGGATAAAGTCAATAATTATTCTTGTGCTTCTTTTTCTGCAATTGCTTTTTCAAGAGCTTCTTCGGGAGTGAGAGCCTTCTCTTCCACTACTTCTTCTGCCTTAACTTCTTCGGCTGCGGGTGCTTCTTCTTTTGCTTCCTCTTGGGGAGCGCCGTGCAAAGATTCACCTTGTTTTGCTTCGATGACTGCGTCTGCCATCAAAGATGCGAAAAGTTGGATTGCGCGGATAGCGTCGTCGTTGCCGGGAATGACATAATCGACGAGATCGGGATCGCAGTTGGTATCGACTACAGCAACGATCGGGATATTGAGCTTGCGAGCTTCTCTTACAGCGTTTTCTTCTTTTTTGAGGTCGACTACGAACAAGCAACCGGGCAAAGTGCGCATATTCTTGATACCGCCGAGGTTCTTCTCGAGATCGTCACGCTCTTTTTTGAGGTGTGCGACTTCTTTCTTGGGGAGAAGTTCAAACTCACCGATAAGTTCCATTTGATTGATTTTGTTCAAACGGTCGATTCTTTGGCGAATGGTCTTGAAGTTGGTGAGAGTGCCGCCGAGCCATCTTTGGTTGATGTAGAACATATCGCAACGTTCTGCCTCTTGTTTGATGGCGTCTTGTGCTTGTTTCTTCGTGCCGACGAAGAGAACGGATTTGCCTTCTGCTGCAACGCTCTTTACAAAGTTGTAAGCGGCTTCAACGTGATCGACGGAGATTTGAAGGTCGATGATGTGAATGTCGTTTCTGGTTGCATAGATGTACTTGCTCATTTTCGGATTCCAACGTTTGGTTTGATGTCCGAAGTGTACGCCTGCTTCGAGCAGGGCTTTCATTGTTGTTACGGCCATTTTAAAGGTCCTCCTATTGTTTTTTACCTCTCGCAGACTCGACGTCCGAACCTCCGATGGAACAGAACGGACTCCTCTACCTGTCTCTTATACACATCTCCGAGCCCACGAGACGGACTCCTATCTC
>URUQ01000136.1 GCA_900551145.1 uncultured Eubacteriales bacterium | reverse complement strand
AAGAGACAGCTATTTATATAAATAAACAAAAAGACATAGGAGTGTTCGCAATTTTTTTTTAACCTATCGGTTAGAATAAATTTGGACACTTTTTTGTTTTTCGAGGTTTGTATGGACGAATACGTCTCACCGCTCTGCCAAAGATACGCGAGCAAGCAAATGAAATATATTTTCTCACCCGATTTCAAGTTCGGCACTTGGCGCAAACTTTGGATTGCCCTTGCCGAGAGCGAAAAGGAGCTCGGTATAGATATCACCGACGAGCAGATTGAGGAGATGAAGAAAAACGCCGATAATATCGACTACGATTTTGCTGCTCAAAAAGAGAGGGAAGTGCGCCACGACGTTATGGCACACGTGCTTACATTCGGTGAAGTTTGCCCAAAGGCAAAACCCATTATTCACCTCGGTGCGACGAGTTGTTTCGTGGGAGACAACACCGACATTATTCAAATGCGCGAAGCAATGTTGCTCGTAAGGGCGGAACTGCTTTCTTGCATACAAAAGACGAGAGATTTTGCCGTCAAATACAAAGACCTTGCCACGCTTGCATACACGCACTTTCAAGCGGCGCAACCCACCACCGTGGGTAAGAGAGCGACGCTTTGGCTTCAAGACCTCGTGAGCGACCTCGACAATCTCGATTTCCAAATTTCAAGACTTCGTTTGCTCGGTTGCAAAGGCACGACGGGTACGGCGGCAAGTTTTATGGAACTTTTTAACGGAGACCACGAAAAGGTCAAAGCACTCGACGCTTCCATTGCAAAGAAGACGGGCTTCGTCGGCACGTACGCGGTGAGCGGTCAGACCTACTCCCGCAAAGTGGATTATAACGTGGTGAGCGTGCTTTGCTCCATTGCGCAATCCGCAACCAAATTTTCAAACGATATAAGACTTTTGTCCCATCTCAAAGAAGTGGAAGAGCCGTTTGAGTCGCACCAAATCGGGTCGTCTGCAATGGCGTATAAGCGCAATCCTATGCGTAGCGAGCGCATGGCTTCGCTTGCAAGATACGTTATGTGCGATAGCCTTAATCCTGCAATCACCGCGTCGGCGCAATGGCTGGAGCGTACGCTTGACGACAGTGCCAACAGACGCATCGCATTACCCGAGGCGTTTTTAGCGGTAGACGCAATATTGGCACTTTACGCCAACATAATCGGTGGTTTAACCGTTTATCCGCGCATTATCGAGAAAAATCTCAAACAAGAATTGCCATTTATGGCAACGGAAAACATCCTTATGTATTGTGTCTCTCACAAGGGCAAAGACAGACAAGTTTTGCACGAGAGAATACGCGTCCATTCCGTCGAAGCGTCGCGCCTCGTCAAGACGGAAGGCAAGGAAAACGACTTGCTTGGGCGCATTTTGGACGATAAGGCGTTTGATTTGAGCAAGGAAGAACTTGACGAAATTATGGACGTCAACGCCTTTACCGGCAGAGCAAAAGAGCAAGTGACGGAGTATATAAGCGAAATCGTCGATCCGCTCCTCAAAGCCAACGCGGGCAAAATCGGCACTACCGCAAACGTTACGGTTTAATAGATATTAAATTTTTAGAGGTATAAATATGCTTACTTCAATCGTGGGTATCAACTGGGGCGACGAAGGCAAAGGCCGTATGGTGGATTTGCTTTCCGAGTCGCAAGACGTCGTCGTGCGCTATCAAGGCGGAAACAATGCGGGACACACCGTCATCAACGACAAGGGCAAGTTTGTGCTAAACCTTTTGCCGAGCGCGATTTTGCGTGAGGATAAGGTCAACGTTATGGGCAACGGCATGGTCGTGGATATCGAGCATCTTTGCAAAGAGATTGCAAGATTGAGAGAGGGCGGTATTTCTATAACACCCGCAAATCTCAAAATCAGCGACAAAGCCGTCGTTTGCTGTCCGTACGACGTGGCGCAAGATTGTCTGGAAGAAGACCGCTTGGGTGACAAGAAGTTCGGTTCGACGCGTCGAGGAATAAGCCCTATTTATGCGGACAAGTATATGAAAAAGGCTATCCGTATGGGTGACATTTTGCACCCCGAGTATTTGCGCTCGCGCCTCGAAACCATCGTCGAGTGGAAAAACCTCACCATCGAGGGCGCATATCACGCCACGCCGTACACGGTAGAGGGTATGCTCGAATGGTTCGATAAATACGGCACTCCGCTCAAAGACTATATCTGCGACACGGGTTACTACCTCAACAACGCGCTCAAGGAAGGCAAAAACGTTATGCTCGAAGCGCAACTCGGCGCACTTCGCGACATCGACTTCGGCATCTATCCCTACACAACGTCATCGTCCACGATTACAGCATACGGTCCCGTCGGCGCGGGTATCCCCAATCGCAAGGTAGACAACGCAATCGGCGTTATGAAAGCATATTCCACATGCGTGGGAGAAGGACCGTTCACGGCGGAAATGTTTGGTGAAGAAGCGGAAAAATTGCGCAAAGCGGGCGGTGAATACGGCGCGGCAACCGGTCGTCCTCGCAGAGTTGGCGGATTTGACGTCGTTGCGTCCAAGTACGGTTGTATGGTGCAAGGCACGGACGAAATCGCGCTTACCAAACTCGATATTCTCGACACTATGGAAAAAATCCCCGTATGCGTAAGTTACGACGTAAACGGCAAGACGGTGGACGAGTTCCCGAGCGGTGAGGCACTCAATATCGCAAAGCCCAACGTGATTTATCTTGACGGATGGATGCAATCCACCGCAAACTGCCGTAGCTACGACGAGCTTCCGCTCAACGCACGCAAGTATATCGAATATCTCGAAAAAGCGGTTGAGTGCAAGATTAAATACGTTTCCGTCGGTGCAGAACGCGACGCGATTATCGTGAGATAAAAACTTTGTTTTTTGAAAAATGAAAAAGACACGCAAATTGCGTGTCTTTTTACTGTCTCTTATACACATCTCCGAGCCCACGAGAC
>URUQ01000135.1 GCA_900551145.1 uncultured Eubacteriales bacterium | reverse complement strand
CGGCATACGAGATAGGAGTCCGTCTCGTGGGCTCGGAGACGTGTATAAGAGACAGATTCCGACGCCCGCACCGATTGCGCCCAAAAAGCATTGTCCGAAATATCTTGAAAATTTGCGCCTTGCAAGCGCTCTTTCTTTCTCGACTCTCGAAACGTCCCTAATGTCGTCTATCATAGTTTTTCTCCTGCGGAATTTGCATCGACTTTCTTTGCGTTTTCCGCTTTTTCGTATGCTTGAATAATTTTGGTAACCAATTCGTGTCTCACGACGTCCTTTGCGGTGAGGCGAACGATTTCTATCCCCTCGACGTCTTTAAGCACGTCTATCGCGTCAGCCATACCGCTGGTTACGTTGTGCGGAAGGTCGATTTGCGTGATATCTCCCGTCACGACGATACGGCTGTTTTCACCCATTCTGGTAAGGAACATTTTCATCTGCTCGCGCGTGGTGTTTTGCGCTTCGTCAAGTATGATAAAACTGTTTGACAACGTGCGTCCTCTCATATACGCAAGCGGTGCAATCTCTATGCTTCCTCTCTCGATATGCCTTTGATACGCCTCTTGCCCCATCATCTCTTGAAGAGCGTCAAATAGCGGTCTCAAATACGGATCAACCTTTTCGCTGAGATCTCCCGGCAAAAATCCGAGTTTTTCACCCGCTTCCACGGCAGGTCTTGTGAGGATAATCTTGTCTATCTCTTTGTTTTTGAGCGCATACACCGCAAGCGCGACCGCAAGATAAGTCTTGCCCGTGCCCGCAGGCCCTACGCCGAAAACTATGCTGTTTTTTTTGATTGCGTCAACGTATTTCTTTTGACCGAGCGTTTTGGGACGTATGATTTTGCCTCTTGCAGTGATTGCCACCGTGCCCATAAGGTCGTTTACGTCAAAGTCTCCTCCCGCCTTTGCATAGCCTATCACCATACTCACTTGTTGGGCTTTAAGCGGTTGTTTTCGAGACAGTTTTTCAAGCGCGTCGATTGCTCTCATCGCACCGTCGACGTCCTTCTCTTCACCGCTTATCTTCACACTCGAACCCAGCGCAAACACGTCCACGTCAAATGCGTCGGTGATCTTTTCGATATTCTCGTCAAGTTCCCCGAATACGCTCATCATCGTGTCGTAGTTTTCAAAATGCTTTTCTTTTTGCACTTTCATCAAATCAATTCCTCCGCTTCCGCGACGACTTCCACCGCAACGCCCCCGTCAACTTTCTTCACTTCGTAATATACGCTTAGGATTTTCGCACTCTCTTCCAGCTCTGTCGCAAGAGAGGAAAACGCTTTGCGTTTCATACCCTCTTCGTCAAGCGTATTTTGCCTTTGCGAGACTATTAGTTCCCTAAAAGTGTAGGTGTATATTTTCAGCGGTACGAGAAAACCGTATTCTCTCACGCTTGTAACAATCTCGCAACTCTCGTACGGGCTTTGAGGTGCTTTTGGCGTTTTGCCGAATATGCCGTACCTCGTCTCCGTCTTGACTTGTCCGTAGGTTTTCTTAGTCTCGACGTCCGCAAAAAACACGCTCTTTTTGTAGAACACCTTGCCGTATGCAAAACCCCTTGCTTGCGCAGGTATCTTTGCGTCTCCGTATAAAACGTATCCGTCTATCAGCACGTCCCCGGGCTTTACCACGTCTCCGTACTTTTTGACCGCCGTCCCTCCCTCAACTATTATGCGAGTGACAACCGCCGTTTTTCTTGCCGTAACGGACGAGCCGTCTATTTGAACGAATTGTTCTTTCGGAAGTTCGCTTTTAACGACGATATCCACGTGCGAGCCGTCTATCGACACGTTTGCGAAAGCCACGCCGTCAAGCGCACTCAACGCCTTTTGAAGTTCTTGCGCGTCGATAGCGGATATTTTTGCACCCTTTCGTACACCGTACTCGTTTAGTATGTCGCACACTTGTAAGTTTAATGAAGCGTCAACTTCACTAACTCCCGCATAGCGCACGCTTACGCGCGTAACGAAACTTGCAAAAATCGAAAGAGCCACCACCCCTACGCAAAGCCCGGATACGATACCAACCCTTGCAATCGAGCGCAATGCAAAAGGCACTACTCCGCCTATCTTAATTATTTTATAATCATAACATAAGTTGTTTAATAATGCAATAATCTTGTCGCATTGTTTTGAATTGACGCAAAATCTCACCCCGTTATTTAGCGTTTCCACATCAAAAACTCGACAGATTTTGGACACTGCAACCAATGCTTTTACGCCGTTTTTTGACGAAATCTCAAATTGCGTTTTTCCGTATTTTGCGACGATTTTATGCAATCTAATGCGGTTTTTAGTATTTGCTTTTTCACAATACTTCACAAATTCCGCAAACAGACTCGGCTTTTGCGCTTTTACCTTTTTATTCAACTTATTTTTTGCGTTTTTTCGAATATCTAACACGATATTTTCCGATTTATCACCGCTTTTGGGTAACTTTGATATTTTTTTATTCTTTTTCAAATGCGATACTCTCGATTTTCCCTTCGACATAAACGTCCCCTCCGCCTATTTCCGCAATGAAAAGACCAACGCCCGCGATATCGAGATACTCGTTTTCAACGCGGATTTTAATATTTTCCTCGTTTGCTTCCACCACTCTTTTGACACCGCTCACCACCAGTTTGCCCCTTCCGAGCATATTAAGCGCAAACGGAAACAACTCGTCTTTGAGCCTAAGTTTTGCTTTAATTTCGTTCTTAAACATACAAAAATATATTAAAAAATAAAAGAAAAAATACTAAATTAAATTTGTATTTTAATAGAGTGCGTCGTAACTCCTTAAATGCAACTTTCCCCTTCCCTTCGGGCTTTCCCCTATTTGACACTCAAATAGACTGCGTCGTAACTCCTTAAATGCAATGCCCCCCTCTTTCCGGACACGCCGGCATTTCTCCCACCACTCGTATAGGGACAATTCTCTACAAAAGTATTCGTCGCTCGC
>URUQ01000134.1 GCA_900551145.1 uncultured Eubacteriales bacterium | reverse complement strand
CTATTAATTTTCCAAAAATAAATCAAATTTGATATTTTTCGATTATCTAATCCGTTAGATTATAATCTCTTTGCGATAGCTTCGAGGAATTGTCTACTGTTAAGCGGTTTTACTTCCACCCCGTCGATATGAAACATACACGCAAGGTCTTTGGTCATTTCACCGCCCTCAATCGTGTCTATCGTCGCTTTTTCGAGACGGTTGGCAAAATCGACGAGGTCTGCGTTTTGGTCGAGTTCACCGCGTTTTTTGAGTGCGCCCGTCCACGCAAAAAGCGTTGCGACGGAGTTGGTCGAGGTCTCCTCCCCCGCTTGATGTTTTCTAAAATGGCGAGTAACAGTGCCGTGCGCCGCTTCGTACTCGAACGCACCCGTCGGGGACACGAGAACTGACGTCATCATTGCAAGCGAGCCGAACGCCGTCGCCACCATATCGCTCATAACGTCACCGTCATAGTTTTTGAGTGCCCAAATAAATCCGCCGTGCGAGCGCATAACGCGTGCGACTGCATCGTCAATGAGCGTGTAGAAATACTCTATGCCCGCCTCGTCGAATTTGTCCTTATATTCCGCGTCGAAAATCTCTTGGAATATGTCCTTAAAACGATGGTCGTATACCTTGGATATCGTGTCTTTGGTGCTAAACCAAAGGTCTTGCTTTTGCGAAAGCGCATAAGAAAAACAACTTCTCGCAAAGCTCTTTATGCTCTTGTCTGTGTTGTGTTGCGCTTGCAAAATTCCCTCTTCACAGCCAAAATCGAACACGGTTTTTTGTTCGTCTCCTAAGCAAAGCGTAGCTTTCCCGCCGTGCGCTCTTATCTCCACCGCCTTGTATACGTCACCGTATGCGTGACGCGCGATGACGATAGGTTTCGTCCACGTAGGAACGAGCGGAGTTACGCCCTTAACAAGCACGGGAGAACGAAATACCGTACCATCCATAATCGCACGGAGCGTTGCGTTGGGACTGGGATACATACGCTTCAAGCCGAATTCTTCCACTCTTTGTGCGTTTGGCGTGATGGTTGCACATTTTACACCCACACCGTACTTCAAGCACGCGTTTGCAGCCTCGACGGTCACTTTATCGTCGGTTGCGTCGCGATTTTGTATGGATAAATCGTAATATTCGGTTTTCAAATCCACATAGGGAAGTATGAGAATGTCTTTTACCCATTGCCAAAGCACTCTAGTCATCTCGTCGCCGTCAATCTCGACGAGCGGAGTGGTCATCTTTATCTTATCCATTGCGTACCTCGAATTATTATTTAACAAATAATAACACAAACGTATTATTTTGACAAGCAAAGATACCGCTTAACACAAGATATAGAGCCAAACGATATCGTAAAACGAAATAATATCGCAAGGAATATCGACATACTCGTTGAGGACAGTTGGAGATTGCAAAACGCACTTTTCGATTAAAAAACGCCGATTATTTGCGCATTTTTGCTCCGCCTACGAACCCCGAAAGAACGTCCGTATTATACACCGTGCGTTTTTTGCCGTGCAAGTGCCTCTCTATTGCCTCATTGCAAAGAACGGTTATCAAATCGGAGAACGCAATTCCCACTCCCTCAAACAAATAGAACGCCATAGAACCCGGAATAGTGTTGATTTCGTTGATATACACCTTGTTTTTGGTCTCGTCGACGAGATAGTCTATTCTAACCACCCCAAACAGTCCCATTTCCCTATACACGCGTTCCGTCGTAGCCTTCACGACAAGGTCGAGAGAACCGATTTGCGCGGGCATAATACGCGAAAGACCGCTCATTTTTCCGCCCGTGCCGTATTTGTCGGCAAAAGTGAGAAAATCGCTCGGAGAACAAGGTTGTTCCGTTTGCGACACGACCAATTTCCCGTCTTTTGCTATGCAAGCACAATTTACTTCCTTAAAATCCGACAATTTATGCTCAACGACTATTCTATCGTCAAATTGAGACGCAACTTGCATTGCAAAGCGCAATTCCTCACTATTTTTTGCCACTCCGATACCTATACTGCTACCTTGTGAAGCGGGTTTTATAATGAGCGGATAAGTCAAAATACTCTCGATACGCTCGATAGCGAAGTCCTCGTCCTCTTCAAATTCGCTTTTCGGTACGATTTCGTAAGGTAAAACGTTGAGTAACAGACTTTCAAAAATGCGTTTAGACACGCCCTTGTCCATACATACGGCGGACGAAAGCGTATCCGAGGACGTATACGGAATATTGTTATATTCCATCATCGATTGCAAAATTCCGTTTTCCCCCTCACCGCCGTGGCAACAAAGTAGCGCGACGTCGGGCTTGAAAAACTTGCAGAGTTTGTCTCTCTTCAACGTGAAAAACTCACCTTTTATCAAAAACGCTTTCTTGTGAAGAGACGTATTGAAGTTTACAAAACTCGCTATTTTGTCTATTCCTCCGACATAAAAATCGCCCTCAAACATATACACAGGCTCAACGTCGAATTTGGATTTATCGACGTTTGAAAGCACTTGCATTGCAGTGATAATAGATATTTCTCTTTCAAGCGAACGGCCTCCGAATATAAGCGCAACTTTCTTTTTCATACACACCTCTCGATATTTTGTGTCAGTATATGAACGGCAAATATAATGAGTGATTTTTTCGTCGATTTGAGTTTTTACACTTTTGTGTATTTTTGCAATATTGTGATTTATCTTGCGGTTTTATTCTATTATTTTAACATTTTTAGAGCACTTTCGCCTCAAAATAGCATTTTTATAGAATACTTTTCTTACATTTTGTCGTCATACACATCGGGAAGGTCGTTTAGTATCAACATCACGTCGTCAAGTTTTAGGACGTTTACAAAGTCGTCTTGACAAATTTTTAGGCTGTCGTAAACAAATATTTCTCCGTGAAAATCGCATTCTTTCAGTCCTCGTTTTATGCTTTCCGTGCGCTTTTTACCTATGAGCAAAACGACGTCCGCAACCT
>URUQ01000133.1 GCA_900551145.1 uncultured Eubacteriales bacterium | reverse complement strand
ACCAAGAAAAAACGCGTCATAAAAGTCGGCGGTGCATATCACGGCTGGTCGGATCAAATGGTCTACGGCCTCAAAATCCCCGGAAGCAGACAATTCCTCGAATCTCACGGTATCCCCGGTTCTTACAAGACCACTGACGAAGTAAGACCCAACGACCTCGGCATGCTCGAAGCAATGCTCAAACGCAACGTCGCAAAGGGCGGTACTGCGGCAGTCATCGTAGAGCCCGTAGGACCGGAATCCGGCACTCGTCCCATCGACTTCGATTACAACGAGAAAGCAAGAATTCTTGCCAAGAAATACGGCGCGTTGTTCATCTTTGACGAAGTCGTCACAGGTTTCAGAGTCGGCGTACACGGTGCGGCAGGTTACTTCTTCGGTGACAAATACAAAGTGGACGACACTCCCGTATTCATTGACGGCAAGCCGTGGATTGTTCAAGACAAGAAACTCGTTGACGGCAAAGTCGTCAAGTTTAAACGCCAAGGCACGGGCAGAGATATGTATCCCGACCTCACCGTATTCGGCAAAATCGTCGCAGGCGGATATCCCGCAGCGGGTGGCGTAGGCGGTAAGAGAGAATACGTCAGCCTTATGGCGGCAGGTCTTGCAGGTATGGGCAAGAAAGCGTACGTCGGCGGAACACTCGCGGCAAACCCGCTCTCTTCTTATGCAGGATACGTTGCGATTTGCGAAATCGAAAAGAACAACGCTTGCGAAATCGCAGGACGCGCGGGTGATCGTCTCGCGGCAGGTCTCAAAGAGCTCGTCAAGAAGTACAACCTTCCGTACGTCGTTTACAACCAAGGCTCGATCGTTCACCTTGAATGCACCGGCGCAATGAGCTACGATTTCAGCAATATGTGCTTGCTCGGCTCGGTTATTCCGATGCTCAAAAAGAAACCCGAAATGCTCCGCAGAAAAGTTGCTATGGAACAAATGGGTGCCGCTTATATGGCAAACGGTATCGTTACTCTCGCGGGTAGCCGTCTCTACACCTCAATGGCAGATACGGACGAGATCATCGACGAGGCACTCCGTCGCTTCGATAACGTGTTCAAGAACGTCGTAAAATGCGAAGACGCATCCAGATTTGAAAAATAATCGATAAAACGTTGGCGCACAATCGTGCGCCAACATTTTTATGTTTGCTTTTTTTGCAATGTTTGATATAATATTGCAGAAGGCAATAATATATCATTGCAAAAAGTAATTTTAGGAGAATAGTATGAACGAATTGATTGTTTCCAACGTCAACAAATACGCCCGTATGCTTGCGGAAAAGAAGTATTTGCAAAGCGGTTTCATAGCGGTCAAAGAAGATGACGGCATCGTCATTACAAAACCGAGAATAGATTATTCCGACGTCAAAGAAGACGACCTTGTTTTCGTCAACGACAAGAACATCGAAAGCTTGGAAGGCAACTTCCGCGCGGCAGCGGTGATTTTGTTCTGCGCAATCCGTCAAGACAAGAATGCGGGTGCGGCGGCAATCGTTGACAGCGATAGCACGGTGGAGTTCTCAAAGAAGAGAAAGACCATTATGCCTATCCTTGACGATTTGGCGCAGGTTTGCGGTGTTTCCGTAAAATGCGCGGGCAAGAACGTAGCTTCCGACGTCGTTGCGGCTCTCAGCGGACAACGCAACGTATGCTTGCTTCCCGAAGCGGGCGCAGCGGTTACGGGACGCACGCTTGACGAAGTGTTCACGGCAACGCTCGTTCTCGACAAGGCTTGCAATATCGAACTTTTGACGGAAAGCAAGGGCGGAACTCAACATATGAACGCGCTCGACGCTTTGCTCGAACACGTCGTGTTTAAACTCAAATATTCCAAGACCAACCAAAAACAACAAAAAGCCGCAGAGAGCGGTGAAAAGGCGCAAGCGGAAGAAAAACAATCCGCAGTCGTAAGCGACGATGATAAGAAGATAGCACAAGATATCAAGGACGCGGGCGAAAGATTGCTTGATGAGAATCTCGTCCAAGGCACTTGGGGCAACATTGCGGTGCGTATCGACGACCAATATATGTTTGCAACGCCGTCGGGAATCGATTATATTATGCTTAGACCCGAGCAAATGGCAAAGGTCAATATGGAAACTCTCGAATGGACGGGCACTAACAAAGCCACCAGTGAAAAGGGCATCCACGCAATCTTGATGCAAAACGACAAGAATATCAACGCAACAATTCACACTCATCCGTTCTACGGTTGCGCACTTGCGGCAATGTGCAAAGCCTTGCCCGTTCCCGAAAAGTATCAAGACGTTCTCGGCAAAGAAATTCCTTGCGCAAAAGCGGCACTTCCCGGCACCGGCGCACTCACCAAAAACGTTGCGGCGGCAATCGGTGACGCACCCGCATGCTTTATGGGTCATCACGGCGTTATCGTAAGAGGCAAAGACCTTGACGATGCGTTTGCGATTTGCAGAGCGCTCGAAGACGCTTGCCGCGATTACCTTACGGACGAGAATAACTAATTTGCAAAAAACAGTTAATAAAAAAGCACACTTCGCAGTGTGCTTTTTTGTTAGTGATATCGTGCTTCGCACGGTGATATTCTCGCTTCGCGAGAGTGATATTGCGCCGTTGGCGCAGTGATATTTTTTGCTTGCGCAAAAAGTGATATTCGCACTTCGTGCGAGTTGTGGAATATTCCATTGGCGAAATTTGTTTCGCCTAACGTTGCTCGTAGACAGGCGGAGCCAACGCAAAATCCGTCATTGCGATGATGACAATAAACTCGTTTATTGCCATAAATCGCATTTGAATTTTGCTTTACTAATCGCGCCGATAATTTTTGCTATTATATCTAATAGATACAAAACAACTACCACAATTTCGCAAAATTATCGGCTTGATGTTTTACCTCTTAATAAACGTCACTCGTAGACAGGCGGAGCCGAAGTTTATAACTCCACGAAGACTAATTGTGAGCATCAACTTTCTATCCGAGCAACC
>URUQ01000132.1 GCA_900551145.1 uncultured Eubacteriales bacterium | reverse complement strand
CAGAGGGGGAACGGAATAGGGGAAACACCGTGAGGAAGGGGGAAAGTTGCATTTAGAGGAGTATGAAATCCCCCCCCTTATTTAATTCTTATATATTGTTTTCCCTTCGCTATCTATTGCCACGATGCACGGCATATTTTCTACGGCAAACTCGTATATCGCCTCCGTGCCCAAATCCTCGTATGCAATCACTTTTGCGCTCTTTATGCACTGCGCGTACAGTGCGCCCGCACCGCCGACGCTTGCAAGGTATACACCGCCGTTTCTTACGATTGCATCGTACACTTCCTTGCTCCTATCACCTTTGCCGATTGTGGCAAGCACGCCCTCGTCGTAAAGCGTGGGTGCAAATGCGTCCATACGCATAGAAGTCGTAGGACCTGCCGAAACGATTTTTCCGTCCTTCCTGCACGGACCTACGTAATATATCACTTGACCTTTCAAATCCACGGGCAACGGCTCACTTTTTTTTATACACTCGAAAAGTCGCTTGTGCGCGGCGTCCCTGCCCGTCATAATCTTGCCCGTGAGGTATACTCTATCACCCGCGACAAGTGCTTTGATCTCGTCCTTGTCAAACGGCACTTTCAATCTATACTCGCTCATATTCACCTCACAGCACCGCTTTTGCAATGCGCATTGCGTTGCATTGTATATTGACGGCAACGGGCAGAGCGGCTATGTGCGTCGGATACTTGCCGATATTCACCGCAAAGGCGGTATTGTCTCCGCCAAAGCCTTGCGCGCCTATGCCGAGAGCGTTGATTTTGTCAAGCACTTCTCTTTCCATATCCGCAAGCACGCTATCGTCGCTATGCTTGCCCACTTCGCGCAAAAGTTGCTCTTTTGCCACTTCCATAGCCTTTTCCGCAGTCCCTCCTATGCCCACTCCGACGATAATCGGAGGACACGGGTTTGCGCCCGCTTCTTTCACCGCTCGCACGATGCACTCTTTCACGCCCTCGACGCCCGCAGACGGTTTGAGCATAAACAGCCTCGACATATTCTCGCTTCCGAAACCTTTCGGCAAAAACGTTATTTCGAGGTTTTCCCCATTGACAAGTTCGAGATGCACGATTGCGGGAGTATTGTCTTTGGTGTTCACTCTGCTTATGGGGTCAAGCACGCTTGCACGGTATCCGTTTTGCGCATAGCCTTGTCTAACGCCCTCGTTTATTGCGTCGGTGAGCAATCCGCCCTCTATATGCACGTCTTGTCCGAGTTTGACGAAAAACACCGCCATACCCGTATCTTGACACACGGGCAATCCGTTTTGCTCGGCGACTTCCGCATTTTTGACGAGCATATCCAGCGCAAATTTTGCGTTCGGGTTGCTTTCGTTTTTTGCGGAATTTTTGAGCATATCGAGGCAAGCCCCGTCTATACGACTGCACGCACTCGTGAGTTTTTGCACCTCTTGCACTATTTGTGAGTAAAGAATGGTTTTCATAACACGATTATATCCAAAAACCGTTTCAAATTCAAGACATTATGACATATTGCCTTGCGTAGATTTGCGCTATGGTGTAAAATGTTTCCGAAAAGGTTAAACCCAATCGATACTTAATCGATACACCACCGACTGCCGTATGCGGTAAGTAAATAGATTTCACCGCAAAAGCAACAAGCGATGAGCAAGCAGTCGGCACCATTCCACGCCTTTGGAGACAACTATGAATTATTCCGAAGAATCTTTGAAAAAGCATTTCGAGTGGCAAGGCAAACTCGAAGTCGTATCCCGCGCCAAAGTGCAAAACAAGCAGGACTTGGCTCTTGCCTACACACCGGGAGTTGCCGCCCCTTGCCTCGCAATCAAGGAAAATAATGATTTGAGTTATTCGCTCACTCGCAAATGGAACACTGTCGCCGTGATAACGGACGGTTCTGCCATTTTGGGACTCGGCAACATAGGCGCGGAAGCGGGTATGCCCGTTATGGAAGGCAAGTGCGTTTTGTTCAAAGAATTTGCCGACATAGACGCAATTCCTATCTGCCTTAAAACTCAAAACGTAGACGAAATCGTATCCACGATATACAATATATCTTCGAGCTTTGGCGGAATCAATCTCGAAGACATCTCCGCCCCTCGTTGCTTTGAAGTGGAAAGACGACTCAAAGAGATTTGCGATATTCCCGTCTTTCACGACGACCAACACGGCACTGCAATAGTTTTGGCAGCCGCACTCAAAAACGCACTTAAAGTTGTCAAAAAAGACATATCAACTGCCCGTTTGGTCATCAACGGTGCGGGAAGTGCAGGCATTGCCATTGCCGAGTTCTTGCTTTTGCTCGGCGCAAAAGACCTTATCGTATGCGACAAGGCGGGCATTATCGAGGACATCGACGCGTTCAACGCAGCGCAACGCAACCTTGCAAAGCGTACCAATCCGAGAGATGTTAAAGGCACTCTTGCCCAAGCACTTAAAGGCGCGGACGCAGTCATCGGAGTAAGCGCAAAAGACGCTATATCCAAAGATATGGTACGCTCTATGTCGAAGGATGCGATAGTCTTTGCAATGGCAAATCCCGCCCCCGAGATTATGCCCGAGGACGCCCTTCAAGCAGGCGCAAGAATAGTCGCTACGGGAAGAAGCGACTTCCAAAACCAAATCAACAACGTGCTTGCGTTCCCCGGCATTTTCCGCGGCGCACTCGACGCACGCGCCACCGATGTCAACGTAGATATGCAAATCGCCGCCTACGAAGCACTTGCCAATCTCATCGACAACCCCGACGAAACGCACATAATCCCCGAACCTTTTGACAAGCGCGTCGTCCCCTCCATTGCCAAAGCCGTCAAAGAAGCGGCAATAAAAACGGGCGTTGCCAAGTTAACGGAATAGAACAAGAACCGGTGCCGTTAGTATTCCGCATTTTTCATATGCGAATTAAATCAATTTTCAAAAGAAAATAACCTCATTCCAAAAATGCTCGAACGCGGGCATTTTTCGTTTGTTTTTGACATAATTTTTGTGCAGTTTTTAGCAATTTTTCGCATTTTTCAATGTTTTTTGACATGAATTTGAAGCTGTCTCTTATACACATCTCCGAGCCCACGAGACGGACTCCTATCTCG
>URUQ01000131.1 GCA_900551145.1 uncultured Eubacteriales bacterium | reverse complement strand
AATTCGTCGGCAGCGTCAGATGTGTATAAGAGACAGATTATTATAGCGAAAATGTGCCGTTTTCGTTTGACAAAAAGATTGCTTTTTGATAAATTTAATGTCGAGCCGCTCGAAAGTGGTTTTTAAGTCAATCGTAGATTGCACCTATGTCGGCGAGACTGGTTAGAGGAGGTAAAACAATGTACGCAATAGTTGAATGTGGCGGCAAACAATACAAGGTCGAAAAAGATATGCTCGTCAAAGTCGAGAAACTCGATGCCGAAATCGGTGACGTGGTAGAACTCAAAGTCCTTATGTTTGTTGACGACAACGGCAATGTGAAAGCAGGCACCGACGCACAATCCGTTAAGGTTAGCGCAAAGGTCAATGCACAGGACAAGTTCCCCAAAGTGTTGGTTTTCCATTACAAGTCCAAGAAGAACATCAGAAAGCGTCAAGGTCATCGTCAACCCTATACAGAGTTGAAGATTGTCTCAATCGAGGGCTAATCTAAGATGGTCAAAGTCAAGTTTTCAACACGAAACGGCAAGTTTGTCGGTGTAGAATGTAGCGGTCATTGCGAATATGCCGAAGAGGGCGCGGATATAGTTTGTGCGGCACTCAGCTCGGTGATTCAAACGGCAGTGCTCGGCATTATGCAAATCGTAGGCGTCAATATCGCATACGAGACGAACGACCAAGACGGATATCTCTTTGCAATGTTGCCAAAGGATATGAAACCGTCGCAAGAACACGACGCCGACGTGATATTGAAAACGGCTTACTTAGGGGCGTCCGACCTCTACGAAAATTTTTCGGACTTTATATCATTGGAGGTAGAATAATTATGTTTATGAATATACAATTGTTCGCTCATAAAAAAGGTACAGGTTCTTCTCACAACGGTCGTGATAGCGAATCCAAGAGACTTGGACCCAAGCGCGCTGATGGTCAATTCGTTCTCGCCGGCAACATTCTCGTTCGCCAAAGAGGCACTAAATATCATCCGGGCAACAACGTATCAATCGGCAAGGACGACACTTTGTTCGCACTTATCGACGGCGTTGTGAAATTTGAGCGTGTTGGTAAAGACAAAAAACAAGTATCAGTATACGCACAAGAACAATAACGACAAGCAATGCTCCGCTCAATAATGGGCGGAGTTTTTCTATATTTTTGCACTTGCCGAAAATACGGTTGCGGAAGGCGTTTGATACAAATCGCTTGTTGCAGTTTGCGAAAATATGTCGCACTAATTTTCGGTGCAGAGGATATACAAATGAACGTGCGCACGCATGCGCGCGAGGAATTATGCAACTTACTACGTTTACGATAACCAAAACCGACACATTTGACGTTGTACAAACGCTTGATTGCGGTCAAGTTTTTCGTTATGTCAAGACTGAAAACGGATATAGACTGTACGCTCTAAATCACGTAGCGTATATCGAGGAGAGGGAAGACGAGTATGTCGTTGAGTGCGACGACAAGGAATTTTTCCTCAAATACTTCGATTTCGACACCGATTATGCGTATATTCAAAGTAAGGTTCAAGACGGCGGTTTCGTGTCGGACGCAATCGAATTCGGCAAAGGTATACACATTTTGCGCCAAGATCCCGTCGAAAGCATTTTTTCGTTCATAATTTCGCAAAACAATCATATACCTCGTATTAAGGGGATAATCGAGCGGATTTGTGACGCACTCGGTGAGGATATGGGCGCATATCACGCTTTTCCGAGCGTCGAGAAGCTTGCGTCGGCGGGCGTAGAGTTCTATACGTCGATAGGTGCGGGTTATAGGGCGGAATATCTCGATAGAGTGGCAAAAACTCTCGTCGGTGAGGACGTAAATAGTTGGAAGAGCCTATCCACAACGGATTTGAGAGCAAAACTGTTGTCCTTGCACGGAGTTGGCAGAAAGGTTGCCGATTGCGCACTTTTGTTCGGATTCGGAAGATTTGATGTCTTTCCCGTCGATACGTGGATAAAAAAGATATACGAAGACGAATTCGATGGTGCAACACCAGAAAAAATGTCCGAATTGCTCGTCAAAAAGTACGGTGAATACGCCGGTTTCGTGCAACAATGGGCGTTTTATTACAAAAGAGTAAAAAAAGTATAGACAAAACGTATAAAATGCGCTAAAATAGACTTAACAATACAAAAAAGATATATCAAGTCCGCTTTTGTGCGACTTGGAAGAGGAGAAAGATTATGGCAGCGACCAAAAAATATGTTGTTCTTGCAGATATCGAAAGCGTAAGAGTGCCTTTCAGCGTATTCGCATCCGCTCTTGAAGAACTCTCTCGCATCGGTGAAATCGCAGCGTGCAAATTCTATGGATATTCCGCAAAACGTACCAAAGATTACGGTGAATTTATCCAAGAAAACAGCTACGACGCGCTTTCCGCACTTCCCAAAAAGAGAAAAGGCAAACTCGACCTTCGTCAAGTTATCGACGCGGCAAGACTTGCTCAATTCCCCAATATCGACGGTTTCTTCCTTATTTATGGAAACGGCGACATCACTCCGCTCATTGCATACCTCAAAGCATACGGCAAAGACGTCGTTGCAGGCGTTGTAGAACCCGATAAGAACTCCGTTCTTTGCAACAAGGTTATTATGCTTGATGCAAACGCGTCTACGCAAACCGTGCTCAACGCAGGCTACAAGAGAGTCAATGCGGCACCCGTCGTGAAGAAAGCGGCAGCACCCAAGGCACAACCCGTGCAATATGCTCCGCAACCGCAACCCGTTTATGCACAACCTGCACCGGCACCCGTTGCTCCGCAACCTGCACCGCAACCTGCACCGCAACCCGCTCCCGCAGCACCTGCACAAACTCAACAACAAAGCGAAGAAGCGGCACAAATGGCTCTCTTGCTCGAACAATTCAACAAGATTCTTGCAAGCAACGACTAATCGCTTGACAATCATCGACAATCAAAATTCCGCATCCTTGGGTGCGGAATTTTTTGTATAAGCATAATTTTACTCCTTGATTGCTATAACGTGACAAAAAGCGGCAACACGTTTATCAAAAGGGCGTAAGCGTTTTGCAATTGTAAAGATACATAAAAAGAATATAAAAAAGAAGCACTCTTTTGAGTGCCTCTTCGAT
>URUQ01000130.1 GCA_900551145.1 uncultured Eubacteriales bacterium | reverse complement strand
GCTCAATTCTTGTTTTGCTTTTTGATAAAAATCTTCCATAACTTCCTTTTGCGAGAGTATGAGGTTTTTCATTTTGTCGCTGTCGACGTAGCAAAGAATGTTGTCTATCGATTGCGCGCCCATTGCGGTGTTGCGCAAGATTTCTCTATAAATTTTCATATATTCTCCTTGTATTCTTTTTTGCATATTATGTGCAGGATTTCCTTTTTTAGCACTCTTTCATCATACGGTCTACTTGAGTCCAAGATTGATTTTTGGAATAAGCGGTAAAAACAAGCACTTACTTATCAACCGAACATTTTGTCAAGCCACTCTTTCACCCAAGATTTATAGACGATTTTTTCACCGTTTTTAGTGTTTGGCACAAAACAAAGAGGAGGAAACGCCACGCACCACCAATTGTCTCCCGAGCCTTCTCCGAGGTAGATAATAAGTGCGTCATAGTAACCCTCCGGGAAGTCGTAACCGTCATATTGTCTATCGGGGAAATATTCGTTTTTCAGCGCAATCGAGGCTTTATATGTAAAATTGCTGGAATAAAGTGTCTTATTTGCGATATTCACGAGAGTTTGTTTTTCACGCGACAAGATATCGCGCGCTTCGGATTTGCTCTTGCAGTGTTCAAGGATAGAGGATAGATACGTAGTGATTGCGTCGCGCACTTTGAGTTTGACCGCTTGGTCTTCGTCGGTGTTGGAGTTGGCGCGAATATGTATGCGTATGCACTCGTTTGCAAGGCGTTTTTGGGATATCGTGCCGCTACAAGAGCAAAGCACCAGTGTAAGTATTGCGCCGAGCAATAGCGCGACTATGACGTAAATTGCGAGATTGTTTTTCATAATCCAAGTGTTGCCAAATCGATTGTAATATATACCGATTGTAAGAATTTTGCGATTTACCGCTTGCTTGCATAAAAGCAAAACCGCGTGAAAAACTACTGGAAAAGAGGTGATATATGAAAACGAATTCAATATTAATGCGAGGTTTGAGTTTGTCGCTTGCTTTCCTGCTTTTGAGCGTTGCGCTCGTATGCGCGTTTTTGTAAGAGGACGAATCTCAGGTTGCGGACGCCGCCGTGCTAAAACAAGGCTCGAAGGGAGACCTTGTCAAGGAGGTGCAAACCAAGCTTATCAAGTGGGGATATCTCACAGGCAGAGCGGACGGAATTTTCGGTGCGAAGACCAAAACCGCCGTCATAAAGTTTCAACGCAAAAACGGACTTACCGCCGACGGTGTAATCGGCACGAGAACGGCGCAAGCGCTTGGCATAAGCCTTTCGAGCAATACTTCCTCGTCGTCGCAAACGACATCGTCGACAAACTTGAATTTGCTTGCAAGGGTGGTTTACGGTGAGGCAAGAGGAGAGCCGTACACGGGACAAGTGGCTGTTGCCGCAGTGGTGCTTAACAGGGTCAAAAGTTCGAGCTTCCCCAATACCGTGGCGGGCGTGGTGTATCAGTCGGGTGCGTTCGATTGCGTAAGCGACGGACAAATCAATCTCACGCCCAATCAATCCGCATACAACGCCGCTCGTGACGCGCTCAACGGTTGGGATCCTACCTACGGGTGCTTATTCTACTACAATCCGCGCACGGCTACGAGCAAATGGATGCTTTCGCGCACGGTCAAATTGAATATCGGCAATCACGCATTTTGCTGAAAGGAGTGATATATGAAAAATCAAAACGATAAAAAGAAAAACACACAAGAACAAGAGTACAAAAAATCCAAAAAGCACGCTCCGGCAAAAGTCGTAAAAACCGCCGTTCTCGGCACGGTGCTCGGACTTTTTGCAAGTGCGATAGTGGGGCTTTCGGTTGCGCTGTACTTCTCTCAAAAGAGCGTGCAAACGCACGAAACCTATCAAAGGCAAATGGATGCGGTGTACTCCCGCGCATACTACGATTTACTTGACGGGGCAAGCGACCTCGGCATACAGTTGCGCAAGATAAGCGTGTCCAACTCGCCCCAAATGCAACAATCACTGTTGTACGAGGTGTGGGGAACGGCGCAACTAGCCGAGGATAACCTTGGTATGTTCGAGTCGCAAGACGACGGAATACTCAAAGCGCAAAAATTTGTCAATCAACTCGGTGATTATACGCATTCGCTCGCGCTCCGCATATCCGACGGACACCCGTTGACGGCGGAAGACAGACACAAGTTGCAACAGATGGGCAATATGGCGGACACCTACAAAAACGCCTTGCAATCCGTGCAAAAGAACCTCGACAACGGACAGATGTTCGTTGAGGACGGTGGCGCACTCGACAATTTTGCGTCTGCGTTTTCGGCGTTTTCCGAGCCGAGCTTCGAGTATCCCGAAATGATTTACGACGGACCTTTTTCTTCCGCACTCGAAAATAGGCAAACGTACGGTCTTACGGGAGCAGAAATAACCGCAGAACAAGGAGAAGAAATCGTCAAAGAATTGTTTGAGGAGTATAGGCCTCGCAATATCGAATACGCAGGGCAAGCAGACGGGGATATCGTGACGCTTGATTATAAGTTTGTAAGCGGTGACGATAGGTGCTACGTGCAAATCGCAAAAAAGGGCGGTATGCTCATATCTTTTAACACCTCACCCGCAGGCGACGAGAGCGTCGCAATAGTCGAAGCAAGCGAAACTTGCCAACAAAATGCGTTGAGATTTGCCTCTCGCGTCGGATTTGAAAATATGATGGTCGTGTGGTCATCATCCGCAGACGGCGAGTGCGTTATAAACCTTGCGCCCGTGCAAAACGGCGCAATACTTTATCCCGACCTCGTCAAAGTCAAGGTGAGAGAGGACGATTTGCGCGTTATCGGCTTTGATTCCACTCACTATGCGTTCAATCATCGCGAGCGCACGCTTGACGAGCCGACTATATCGGTGGCGGACGCACAATCCACACTTTCCGTAGAGCCTATATCCGAAGGTCGCCTTGCACTTATCCCTTTGCGCGAAACGAGGGAGGTGTTGACATACGAGTTCGAGTGCCACAGTGACGGCACGTACTACGTGTATATCGACGCCCAAACGGGTGAGGAAGTAAATATCTTGTACGTTGTCTCCGACGATGCGGGTATGAGAACGGCATAACAGATTAATAATTATGAATTAATAATTAATAATTAATAATTGCGGAAGGCGTAGCCTT
>URUQ01000129.1 GCA_900551145.1 uncultured Eubacteriales bacterium | reverse complement strand
TGCAGAGGGGGAACGGAATAGGGGAAACACCGTGAGGAAGGGGGAAAGTTGCATTTATAATAACAAAAAAAGCCCTATTTTTAGGGCTTTTTCTTTGATAATCGAGATTGTTTCAAAATTTATTCATCAATGTTTTCGTCGTCGGCGGTTTGACGGTAGTATTCGATTTGGTCAAACTCGGGACGTTTTATTGTTTTGCACACGAAATAACAAATAGTACCCGTCGCAAAACCCGCGAGCGCGCCCGCAAGCATCATATACGGAAGATATGCAAATACGCTCTTTCCGATAACGGCGCACGCAACGCAAATTTGCACGAAATTGTGCAATATTCCGCCAACCATGGACACCCCGCACACGCTAAAAAGTTTCGTTTTGTACAAAAACACCATTGCCGTGTACGCCACGAAAGCCGACGGAAGCGACCACAAAAGCGCAATATAATTGCCGGCAAAAACGGCGGTCAAAACACACCTCAACACGAGTACGATGTACCCTTCCCACACACCAAGGCACAAGAAGCACGCAAGCAAGACCACGTTGCCGAGCCCTATTTTTGCGTACGGCAAAACGGGAATTATCGGCGGAAGATAACTCTCTATAAGCGACACTATGAGTGCAAGTGCAAGGAATAATCCTGCAATTGCCACTTTTTTAGCATTGAATTTCGCTTTCATTTTTGCCTAATTTTGCCTTCGTTTTTAACGATATTGCTTACGACTTTGGTTTATTTTGCACCGTATATATCGCTAGTTCAATGCGCACTGAAACTCACGATTTGCGGTTATTATTTGCCGATTTCATTTTATTTCGTTTGTCTTTTAGGTTATTGCGTCGACCTCTCTTGCAACCACTTTGATTACGACTTTGTTGGGCAAGCAAACGATCATTCCGCCGTCAGTGCCGATCGCGCTTGAATGTACGCAAAGTTGCTCCGCGCAATCGCTGTCTTTGACGGATATTTTGCCGTCTTTCACTTCCACGCTCATCTTGCCGTCAAGGATATCGAGCGTTTTATTTTCTCTCAAATCGAGCCTATATTTAAGCTCCCCGTCAACGAAAATTTCCGCCTCGTCCGCCTCCGAACGCAGTGCAAACACAAGCGTCAACACGACAAGCACTACGACAATAAGGACAATTGCGATATCGCCCTTTTTGAAAAAATCTTTATATTTCACGTTTGTCGTTTTTGTGCTTTTCATAACTAAAAACCGCTTTTATACGCGCATAACGCAAGGATAAACCTCGCTTTATTTAATTTCAATATTAATATCGCCCACCGTCGTAACGCCGTTATTACCGTCTATAACGACTGCTTTCAACCCCAGTTTTTCAAGCAGTTCGACACCCTTTTGCTTGCCGAGCACTACCACCGCGGTTGCCACCGCGTCCGAGATCGCGCCGTCCGTCGATATGACGGAACAAGATATCACGCCCCCCTCTCCGCTCGTTGTGCAAGGCATACCCGTGCGCGGATCGATGATGTGATGATACACTTTTCCGTCCACGGTATAATACCGCTCGTAATCACCGCTCGTTGCGACACACTCTCCGTTTCGAAGAGTGAATTTTGCAAAATACGACGTCGTATATTGTCTATCCGAGCGGGCAGGATTTGCAATGCCCACGGCGTAATTTTTGCCTTTTGCGCCTATGTTTCCTCCAAGGTTAACGAGAGCGCGCTTTTGAACCATATCGAGAGATTTTTGCACGGCGTAGCCTTTTGCCACTCCCCCGAAGTCGAGCATAGCGCCGTCTTTGAGTTTGGTTATGGTCGAGTTTTCAAAGTCCGCCACAAAGCAATCTTTAAGCCCGACCACCGCTTTTGCCTCGTCTATTTGCTTTTGCGTGGGGATAGTATGCTCTTCCCACTTGTTGAACAAGTCGCCCGAGAATTTCCATAATCTCACGAGCGGATAAACGGACGGATCGTACGCTCCGTCCGACGCTTCGTAAACGCTCAAAGCAATTTTATATATTTCCATAGTCGTTTGAGAGCATAGGACTGCTTCACCGACTGTGGAATAATTGATTTTGTTGACGTCGCTGCCCTCTATCGTGGGAGAAAGCAACTCTTCGAGAGATTGCATATACGCTTCGATGTCCTCGATTGCTTTATTTGAGCCTACGCCCTCCGCCTTGATATCGAGAACCGTGCCGAAAACGAAAGATTGCTCCGCTCTGTCGCAAGCAGTGAGCGAAGCAATGCAAATTATTATGATTAAGCCGAGAATAAACGCTTTTTTCTTCAAAGCAAAACCTACTTATTTGGTCATAAATATGATACCTACGGTACCCGGGCCCGCATGCGCGCCGATAACAGGACCGATGGGCTGTTGCCACACGTCCGCTTTGGCATCGATTTCTCTGACTTTTGACGCAAACTCGTCTGATACGCCTCTATTGTCGGCGTCAACGAGAATTACGGGTGCATCCATATCAGCGTTATACTTTTCAGCAAACATATCGATCATATATCTGTACGCTTTCTTCGTGCCGTTGGCTTTGTTGCAAACGTCGAGTTTTCCGTCAATCACGGTGAGCACGGGCTTGATATTGAGAAGATTGCCGATTTTGGCTTTTGCGGGTGAAATGCGACCACCGCGCGCAAGATACTTCATATCGTCAACGACGAAATAGATGCCGACTTTGTTTACGATCGTATCGAGATAATCGCAAGTTTTGTCGATATCTTCACCGTGTTCTCTAAAATACTTTGCGCCGAGATATACCAAAATTCCTGCGCCTACGCAAATGTTGAGAGTGTCAAATCTGCGGAATTTTACGCCCGGATATTTGGTGTCAAGTTCCTTTATTGCGAGGTCAAGATACGCAAACGTACCCGACAAGTGCGATGAAAACGCTATGTACAAGATATCCTCGCCCGCTTTGAAATACGGCTCGAAAATATCGTAATAAATCTGTTGGTTGAGTCCTGCCGTAGACGCGCTGGCGCCCGATTTCATCTTTGCGAAAAACTCGGCGGTGTCACCCGATTCCCCGAGATCTGCAAGTTTCTCTTCGCCGTCGATGATGTACGGCATGCGTATGACTTTGAGATCGAGTTCCTCGGCGTGTGTATACCAAAGTTCGCAATCAGTGTCGCAAAAAATGACTGCCATTTACATTCCTCCGTGTTGAGCACGCAAAATATATACTGTCTCTTATACACATCTGACGCTGCCGACGAAT
>URUQ01000128.1 GCA_900551145.1 uncultured Eubacteriales bacterium | reverse complement strand
AGATAGGAGTCCGTCTCGTGGGCTCGGAGATGTGTATAAGAGACAGATATAAAAAAGGGCGCTTCCGCTACCGGTCATATAAACTTTGTCTATTCCCTCGTTTTTGAGCCTTTCGACGGTCTCTTTTATGCGAGGATTGACGATACAAGACGCATCGAACAAATCGTTCCTATTCATTTCAAGTGCCTCTTGAACGTTTTGAGGTATAGGTAAATCGCTATAATTTTTGTCGAGCGTATCGTACGTCTTATAACACGCGCCGCTATCCGCTCCGCCCTCGACCACGATGCTTTCAAAAAACGGGATTTTCGCGCAATTCAATTTGTCAACGACTTCCCCGACGCCTCTCACACGGCAAACTTCGCCATCGTACATACAAGGCACGTCGCTGCCGAGAGATAGCAAAAAAGCGGTATCTAACAATATATTTTTGCCGATAGACGCGCAATACGCTTCCACCGCTTTGAGCGCGCCGACCACGCTTGCCGAAGAACCTCCCATACCTGCGCCGAGAGGAATGTTTTTGCGGATATATATACTTCCGCCGACGTTTGCTCGTTTTGCGATAATGTCGAGTTTGTCTTTTATAACGTGCTCGAATCTTTCTTCGTCAAAATCTTGCAAATCGCTATCTGTTTTGACGCTCGTTACACCTTCGACGCCCTCTTGCGGACAAAATGAAACGACGTCCTCGTATTTATAATAAGGACACACTATCATATCCAGCGTATGAAGCCCCTCTCTCTTGCCCGTAATCGCAAGAGACAAGTTGAGTTTTGCGGGCACTGAAACGGTAAACGTCGTTTGGTCTATGTTCATTTTTCTTCCGCCAAGTCAAGGGTTATATCGAACTGCGTGCTATATCCCTCTATCGGTTCTTTTGCGAGGGTTATAGTTCCGCCGTGCATCTCGATTATCTTTTTACACACGGCAAGCCCCAGTCCCGAACCTTGTCCTTTTCTTGATTTTTCACCTACGACAAACGCCTCGAATACGTCGTTTTTGCTCTCGTCGTTTATACCGGGGCCGTTGTCCGCAATACGGATAACCGCTTTATTTTCCGCCTTTTCCGCCACGAACAACAACGTCGTGCCTTGGGGCGTATATTTGAAGAAGTTGCTCACGACGTTTTCAAACACGCGCGTAAGTTGCTTTGCGTCAACGTCGCAATCAAGCCGCTCTTCCGTTATCTGCGTATCGAGATTGTATCCGCGAAGTTCGAACTCGTCATAAATGCCCGCAAGGAAGGTGCGCGCAAGTTCCGCCACGTCTTGACGCTTTCTTTCAAGAGCGAAGTCGGGGTGTTCGAGCTTGTTATACTCGTATAATTGATTGATTAAATCACCCATTTGCGTGGACTTATTGAGGATAATTTGCAAATACTTTTGCTTGTCCTCTTCGCTTACGAGTCCGTCCTTTATTGCCTTGGTGAAGCCTTGAATTATGGTTACGGGCGTTTTTAGGTCGTGTGAAAGTCCCGCAAGCATTCTCTGCTTGTCCTCTTCGAGTGCCTTGCGCTGCTTTTCGCTTGCTCCGAGAACATCCACCATCTCGTTGAAACTGTCGTATAAATGCTCGAATTCTTTTGAGCCTTTGTAGTCAAGATGACCTATCTTTTCACCGTTTGCAAAACTTGCCATACCTCTTTCGAGCATATCGAGCGGTTTTTGCACGTGCTTGTTGATGTATCTTACGTAAAGCACCATAACGCCTGCAAACAAAGCGAGTATGCACGCGCCGATTATGATAACCACGATGTATGCGGCGGTGTTTTTGCTCTCGTGCTGGTCAAGCATTATCGCATAATATGTCTCCCCATCGTTTCCTTCAAACGTGTATTTGGTGAGGGTTTGTTTGTCGTGTACGGCATTGTATGTGAGGAAATCGAATTCACGCACGGTGAAAGTCTTTCCCGCCGTGGTGGGAATATTGCCCGACAAAACTCTGTACGAAGAGTCGAGCGCCAAAAATTGGTCTTGCTTTTGACCGCTCTCGTCGTAATATGTCTTGACGATGAGATAATAGTACGGATCGTCTGAAAGTTTATGCAGTACCATCGTCTCGTTTGAACCGAACTTTTGTATCCAATCGAGTTCGCCCTTGGTATAGGTGTTGGGCTCGGACTGCGTGGAATACACCACCTTGCCGTTTTTGTCCGATATTTCAAGCCAACCGCCTTTTCCGAACAGTTTGGTCGCCGGCACGTCGGAATACTTGCCGCTTTTAAGCTGCACGGCATAGTCGGCAATGCTCTTTTCTTTCATCTTGACGTTTTGGTTGGTAACCGCCCAACTGACGACGCCGAATATCGCAACGACGCCGAGAATTATGATAAGAGAAAAAGACACGAAACTACGTATAAGCAACGCAAGAAAGCTTGCGTTGTCTATGCGAGACTTAAGGGCAAGTTGTTTGTTTTCACCGCACTTTCTCGTCTTTGCGCTTTGGTAGTTGACGTCCAAATCGGCACTTTTACTTGCCGATTTCGATCGATAAACGCCGTTTTGTGTCTTTCTATTGTTTTTCAATCTTGTATCCGAGTCCCCTTACGGTCTTGATATAACGAGGATTTTTTGGGTCATCCTCGATCTTGTCTCTGAGGTTTGAGATATGCACCATCATAGTGTTGTCGTCGTTTGCGTAGTAATCGCCGTTGACCTCTTCGTATATTTGCATCTTGGTGAACACCCTGCCGGGAGACTTCATAAGCATAACCAAAATCTTATATTCCGTCGCAGTGAGGTTGATGGGTACGCCCTTCTTTTCAAGCGTGAGCATATGCGTGTCAAGAGTCAATTCCCCTATACTGATTCTTCCGTCGTCTGCGTCTTTGACGTTGCCGAGCTTGTAGAAACGACGGAGGTTGGCGTTGATTCTCGCAATCAATTCGAGAGGATTAAACGGTTTGACCATATAGTCGTCCGCACCGAGATTGAGTCCCAAAATCTTGTCGCTGTCAAGTTGCGCCGCCGACAAAATAATGATGGGAATATTGCTCTTTTTGCGGATATATTTGGTGAGTTCGTAGCCGTTCATTCTCGGCATCATAATATCGACAAGAGCCAAATCCACTTTTTCCTTGTCAAAAATCTCGCTTGCCTCGACACCGTCTTTTGCCCATAACACAACGTATCCCTCGTTTTCGAGATACAGTTTGAGCAACTTTACTATGTCCTCGTCGTCTTCTGCGAGCAAAATGTTAAAGTTCATTTTTTCACCTCACGCAATTATGCCTAATACTGTTTTGATTATAACATAATAATATAGTTTTTCAAGTTAAATATAGTCTGTCTCTTATACACATCTCCGAGCCCACGAGACGGACTCCTATC
>URUQ01000127.1 GCA_900551145.1 uncultured Eubacteriales bacterium | reverse complement strand
ATAAGAGACAGCAACAATACTTATTATAGGTGAAGTATGAAAATAATCGTTGACGCAATGGGCGGTGACAACGCTCCCGAACAAATCGTTCTCGGCGCAATCGACGCTCTTTGCGAAGATAAACAACTCGAAGTTACGCTCGTAGGTGACACGGACGCAATTTGCAAAGTGCTTGCGGGCAAAAAATACGACGATAATCGTCTTGAAATTATCGACGCCAAAGACGTTATAACCAACGACGACAGTCCGACTATGGCAATCAAGACCAAAAAAGAGAGTTCGCTCGTAAAGGCGTTTGAGGCTCTCAACAGAGATGACGCGGACGGATTTGTATCCGCGGGCTCTACAGGTGCTGTTTTGGTCGGTGCGTTTATGAAAGTCGGACGTATAAAAGGTGTATCTCGTCCCGCACTTGCACCCGTTCTTCCCACGCTCAAAGGCAACGGAGTGGTGCTTTGTGACTGTGGTGCCAACGTTGATTGCAAACCCGTCAATCTGCAACATTTTGCTATTATGGCAAGTGCCTATGCCGAGGGTATGCTCGGCGTGAAAAACGCAAGAGTGGGGCTTCTCAACAACGGAGCGGAGGCGCACAAAGGCAACGAACTCACACAAGAGGCGTACAAACTGCTTTCGGAAACGAGAGGTATCAACTTTGTGGGCAACTGCGAGGCAAGAGATATATTGAGCGGTGATTACGACGTGGTGGTTTGCGACGGATTTAACGGTAATATTGCGCTTAAATCCGCAGAAGGCACTGCAAATGCTATGCTCAAACTCATCAAAGACGGCGTATACTCGGGCGGACTTAAATCCAAACTCGGCGCACTTATGCTCAAATCCGTGTTCAAAAACGTCAAGAAAAAGATGGACTACAACGCTCACGGCGGTGCGTGCTTCCTCGGCGTAAACAAAATCGTCGTCAAATCGCACGGCGCAAGCAAGAGCAAGTCTATAACAGCAAGTATTTTGCAAGCAAAATCTCTTGCTGAAGCCAAGGTTTGCGACAAAATCAAAAGCGGAATAACCGAAGTATTGGCAGTGCAAAATGCCGAAGAAAGTGCAAATTGACCTCGTTAGAATATGAAAAACAACGAAATCGTAGAAATCGAAAAGATAATAGGATACACCTTTAAAGACAAGGCTCTTTTGGAGCGCGCTTTCACTCACGGTTCAAAGGAGAAACACGCCACCAAAAACTATCAATCGCTTGAATTTTTGGGGGACAGTATACTCGACTTTATCATTGCGAAACGCCTTATGGAAATCAATCCCGACGCTCACGAGGGCGCGCTGACGAGACTTCGCGCACAAATCGTATCGAGAGAACCGCTTGCGGACGAAATCGCAAAACTCGGTCTTGAAAACTACCTTATCGTGGGCAAGGGTGAAAACGCAAAGGCAATAAGCAATCAATCCAAAATTATGTCCGATATCTTCGAAGCGGTTATAGGAGCGATATATCTCGACAGCAAAAATATCGACCTTGCGGAGAAGTTTATTCTCGACAAACTTGCCGATTTGCTCAACGGGAAGTGTAAGCATGTGGGGGTAGATGATTACAAGAGTAAACTTAACGAGTTTGCCTCAAAACATGACTTGCAAGTGGAGTATATCGAGGTTGGACGAACGGGCCCCGCACACAATCCCACCTTTGCCGTAGAGGTAAAAGTCAACACCTTTATCGCGGGTTGCGGAAAAGGAAAAACCAAGAGGGATGCGGAGCAACTTGCCGCAAAAGAGGCTCTTGCCCGTATAAACGTAAAGCAATAAAGCAAAAATCAAAATGTTTCACACAAGTCGCAACTCTTATAGTTTGCGACTTTTTCTATATTCTAAACAATTGTATTTATTAGTTTTATCTTTAATTTTCGACTATGTTTCACGCAATGTGAAACATTTGTGAAACATCTTTAAAACCGCTTGAAAAAAAGAAATGAATATGCTATGATATTTTAGTATTAATTTAAGGTGGTACAAAATTTTGTTGAATTTTGTCAAAATCGAGGCAAGAGGTTTCAAGTCTTTTGCCGACAAAATCGAAATTCCGTTTCAGGAGGGCGTAACGGCGATTATCGGACCTAACGGATGCGGTAAATCCAACGTTGCAGACGCTATCCGTTGGACTTTGGGTGAGCAGAGCGCAAAGTCTTTACGCGGTAAGAATATGCAAGACGTCATTTTTGCGGGCACTGAAAAGAGAAAGAGTATGTCGTATTGCGAGGTGTCGCTCACTTTCAACAACTCCGACCAACACATTTTCCCCTCAATGCCTTTCGATGAAGTGGTTATCACTCGTAAACTCGACCGAAGCGGACTTAGCGAATATTACATAAATCACAATCGCGTTCGTATGCGCGACATCATTTCCCTTTTTCATGACACAGGTATCGGCAAGGAAGGATATTCAATCATCGGACAGGGCAGAGTTGCCGAGATTATGTCGGCAAAACCTGGTGACCGTCGTCAGATATTCGAGGAAGCGGCGGGTATTTCCAAATTCCGCGCACAACGCACGGAAGCGGAGAGAAAACTTGAAAAAACCGCTCTCAATCTCGAAACGGCAAATCAAGTTATCGAGGAAATCCAGCGACAAATCAATCCTTTGCGTAAGCAAGCCGAAACCGCTCAAAAATACTTTGAACTCAAAGAGGAACTCAAAAAAAACGAGGTCAACCTCTACATTTACAATTATGAGAACAATCAAAGCATCAAACAGCGCATTTACGACCGTCTTGCCGCGTGCGAAAAGGACTTGAAAGTCAAGGAAATGCAATTCAACGAATGCGTCAAAAAGTACGACGATTGTATCAGAGAATCTGCGGGTATCGACCGAGTTTACGACGAATGCAACGGTGAACTTTTGACGCTCAAAGTCGACGCTGCCAGACTTGAAGGCGAAGCGGGTGTTTTGAGAGAGCGTATAAGCCACATTCAAGGTGAAATCGCTCGTCTTAACAGCGAGCTTCAATCCGTTGACAATCAACTCGATATATCCGCACAACTTATCGCTAAGGCGGAAGAGAAGAAGAACGCCGAGTTCCAAGTTTATCTCGAAACGAGCAAAGAAGCAGAGGTTCTCCAACAAAAATATTCACTCATCACCAAGTCGCTTGCGGGTGCGGAAATCGACCTTGAAGCGAGAAACAGCGAGTATATCCGTTCTATGGAAGACCTCGGCGTGCTCAAATCCAATCTTTCTGGATTTATAGCGGAAAAGGGCATAAACGACGAGCGTGCCAAGACTTTGCTTGCTCTCGTCAATCAACAAAAGGCGCGTCTTGACGAAGAATTGACCAATCTTGCCATATACCTGTCTCTTATACACATCTGACGCTGCCGACGAATTAGACG
>URUQ01000126.1 GCA_900551145.1 uncultured Eubacteriales bacterium | reverse complement strand
ATAAGAGACAGTAAATATAATAATCTATATACTCTTACTTTTTGGAATCTTTTTTCACGTCGCCGATGATCTTTTCCGCAACGCTCTTTGGAACGGTTGCGTAGTGATCGAACAACATCGTGAAGTTTGCTCTGCCCTGCGTTATGCTACGCAAAGACGTAGCGTAACCGAACATTTCAGAGAGCGGGACGTCGCAATCGACGACTTGTGCTCCGTTTCTGGGTTCGATTCCCTTGACTTGACCGCGACGGGAGTTGAGGTTTGACATAACGTCACCGAGATAATCGTCGGGAGTTACCACTTCAACTTTCATAATCGGTTCAAGCAAGGTCGGAGCGGCTTTTGCCGCGGCTTCCTTGAAGGCCATAGAACCTGCAATCTTAAACGCCATTTCGGAGCTATCCACTTCGTGCATACTGCCGTCTACGAGGCGAACCTTGAAGTCCACGCACTCGTATCCCGCAATGATACCGCTTTGGGCTGCTTCCTTGATGCCTTCCCAAGCCGCGTTTGCGTATTCCTTGTTGACTACGCCGCCGACGATGCAGTTTTCCATTTCCAAACCTTTCTCGGGGTTGGGCTCCATTTCGATAACGATGTGGCCGTATTGACCGTGACCGCCCGATTGACGCACGAATTTGCCTTCTGCTCTGACGGGTTTGGTAATCGTTTCGCGGTAACTGACTTGCGGTTTACCGACGTTTGCCTCAACTTTGAACTCTCTGAACATTCTGTCCACGATGATGTCGAGGTGAAGCTCGCCCATACCTGCGATGATGGTTTGTCCCGTTTCCTTGTCGGTGTACGCCTTGAAGGTCGGGTCTTCCTCTTGCAGTTTAATGATTGCCATATTCATTCTCTCTTGGCTGGCTTTCGACTTCGGCTCTATCGCCACCTTGATGACAGGGTCGGGGAAAACCATGTTTTCGAGAACGATTTGATTGTTTTTGTCCGAGAGCGTATCGCCCGTGGTGCTCTTTTTGAGACCGATGACGGCAACGATGTCGCCTGCATACGCTTCTTCGATATCCTCACGGTTGTCGGCGTTCATACGAAGAATACGACCTATTCTTTCGTTTTCGCCCTTGACGGTGTTGTAAACCGTCGAGCCCGTCGTCAACGTACCGGAATAGATACGAATGAACGAGAGTTTGCCGACGAATTCGTCTGTGAGAATTTTGAACACGAGTGCGCTGAACGGCTCTTTTTCACCGGGATGGCGAAGTTCGGGTTGACCTGTCTTGGGATTTACGCCCTCGATACTTGCAACGTCCGTCGGTGCGGGAAGGAAGTCCACCACCGCGTCGAGCATAAGTTGAACGCCCGTATTCTTGTACGAACTACCGCAAAGAACGGGATTGAGCTTCATCTCTATCGTACCCTTACGGATTGCCTTTTTGAGTTGATCCAAGGAGACCGACTCGTAGTCTTCCATAATGAGTTTTTCAAAGATGTCCTCATCGAAGTCCGCCGCCGCTTCGAGCAATTTGAGTCTGTACTCGTCCGCGAGTTCTTTATATTCGGCGGGAATTTCCTTTGCGTAGAACGTGACGCCCTTGTCCTTTTGGTCGAAATAGAACGCTTGCATAGTAAGCAAATCTATAACGCCTTCGAAGTCGGACTCTTTTCCTATCGGCAACGTGATGGGGACGGCGTTTGCTCCGAGTCTTTCACGCATCATCTTGACTGCGTTAAAGAAATCGGCGCCGTTGATATCCATCTTATTGACGAAAGCGATTCTCGGCACTTTGTAGGTGTTTGCCTGTCTCCAAACGTTTTCGGATTGGGGCTCTACACCTCCTTTTGCACAAAATACTGCGACCGCTCCGTCCAACACTCTCAAACTACGCTCCACTTCAACCGTAAAGTCAACGTGGCCCGGAGTGTCGATGATGTTGATTTGATGTCCCTTCCACACGGCTGTCGTTGCCGCAGAGGTGATGGTGATACCTCTTTCGCGCTCTTGCTCCATATAGTCCATAGTAGCAGAGCCGTCGTGAGTCTCCCCCAACTTCCTGTTTACACCCGTGTAATAGAGAATACGCTCGGTCGTCGTGGTCTTGCCGGCATCGATGTGTGCCATTATGCCGATATTCCTCACCTTATCAAGAGCATATTTCCTAGACATAAATTACCACCTGTAATGTGCAAACGCCTTGTTTGCTTCTGCCGCGCGGTGCATTTCGTCTTTTCTCTTGACTGCGCCACCGGTCATATTGTAAGCGTCCATAAGTTCGCCTGCAAGTCTTGCGTCCATCGTTTTTTCGCTTCTCTTTCTTGCGAAGCTGACCAACCAACGGATTGCGAGAGTTTGTCTGCGTTCGGGACGAATTTCCATCGGGACTTGGTATGTCGAACCACCGACTCTTCTTGCTTTGACCTCGAGAACGGGCATTGCGTTTTCAAGCGCCTTGTTGAAGATATCCATAGGTTCTTGTCCGAGTTTGTTTGCTGCTATATTGAAAGCCTCGTAGACGATCGTTTGCGCAGTACCTTTTTTACCGTCGAGCATAATTTGGTTGACGAGCTTCGTCACAACCTTGCTGTTGTAAATAGGATCGGGCAAAACGTCTCTTTTAGGCACGCCACTTCTTCTTGGCATATTAACCTCCTAAGATAAATACATTCGAAAAAATTATTTTTTGGGGCGTTTCGCACCGTATTTGCTTCTTGCTTGACCGCGTTTTGCAACGCCTGCCGTATCAAGAGCGCCACGGATAATGTGATAACGCACACCAGGCAAATCCTTGACTCTGCCGCCTCTGATAAGAACTACGCTGTGTTCTTGCAGATTGTGACCTTCGCCGGGGATGTAAACAGTACCCTCCATTCCGTTGACCAAACGAACTCTTGCGATTTTACGAAGAGCGGAGTTCGGCTTCTTCGGAGAGGTAGTCGTAACGCTGAGGCAAATACCGCGTTTTTGCGGGCATTGCTCCATAATAGGCGTCAATGACTTCTTAACCTGTTTTTCTCTGCCTTTTCTGATAAGTTGATTGATGGTTGGCATTATTGTTCCTCCTGTAAGATTTTTCGAATGTACCTGCAACCCAACAGGTGCAATTCAAGACTCTATGCCTCATCCTCGATTATTCCGACGACCGCCGCAGCAACGTCAATCCCCGCCATCTCGCCAAGACGTTTCTTTGAGGAAACGTACATAACGTCGATGTTGCGAACGTTCGCGCTTTGCGCAATCTTCGTCTTTATCTCGGCATCGGCATCCAACGCTACGATTACACACCTAACGGTAGAGTTGGATATTCCCTTCAAAACCTGTTTGGAACCGACAACTTTTGAAGAGCCTGTAAGCATTTGTTCAAGTTTTTCTCTGTCCATTTCTTTTTGCACACTAAAAAACTGCCTACGTTTTCGTAAGCCTCTATATCTTACCAACAATCAAAACCGATGTCAAACGAATATCGTCAAAATTTTTATTTTTTTTATATAATATATAAA
>URUQ01000125.1 GCA_900551145.1 uncultured Eubacteriales bacterium | reverse complement strand
GTTATATTAAGCTCTTTTTTTATATTTTTGTTTTTATTTCAAATGACAAACTGTCACTTGATGTCTCGCTTTGCAAAGGTGAAATAACCGATAAGCGTTGAAATGACGGTGTAGACGATAGGCATAACCGTTACAGCCACTTTTTGTACTTTTGTGAGTTTTCCCACCGTTGATGCGATTGACATTTGTTGCAAGGGCAGGAAGTATGCCCATTTGTCCGAGTTTTCATTGCCGTCAATGCTTGTGATTATCGAGATCAGTCCGATTACGATGCCGAGAACCACATATAAGCCTATGTTGGTGGCAAGAGCCGCACCGCTGCTCCTTGTCAAAAACGCTATCATCGTGAATATGGATATGGACGCGATTCCGCAGAGCAATTGCAAGAAGAAGTTGCGCATTAGCATGGCAAATTCCGCCTTTCCGAATGCGCCGAGTCTGCCGTCGAAAGAGCTGAATATACCACTGAAGACGAGCATTATGCACGAATACGCGACAAAAAGCGTTATGAGCGAAAACAGTTTTGAAAAGTATGTTTGTGCTCTTCTCGTACCGCGAGCGGTGTAGATTGCAGTCGCACCGCAAGAAAAGTCCTTGCCGATGAATATACACGCGATGATTGCGACAAATAGCTCGATACGCACTGTCGACGTCGAGCCGTAGAGCATTGTCATGCGTATTGTTTTGAGATATGCAATCGTCTGGCCTTTCATGATATCCGCTTCGGGATCGGCGGGGTTTATTGGGCGCGATTCGACTATTTTTATGCCAACCCAATAGGCACAATATCCCAAAAGCAATAATAGAAACATCACGATAAGTCCGATCCACACACTTTTGAGTTTTTTGAGCTTGTAGTAGTCGGCGAGCATCACGTTGGACATAGAATTATTTTTCGTCATCGTGCAAACCTCCCATAAGAGCAATAAAAGTAGATTCCAAATCGCCTTGGCACATCGTGACGTTCATGATTGGCACGTTTGCGTCGGTGAAGAGTTTTATGACGTCGGGGATTTCTCTTGACAAGTCGTAGATGGCGAGCGTGTTGTAGGGGAGAATTTCAAAATCGTGTGCGCGGTAGTGTTCCACAACGACGTTGAGAGCAGTTTTAAGGTCGCCGACAACTAGCTTGATATACGGACGGCACATCTCTTCAAGGTCGCTGCCTCGCATTTCCTTTACGATTTTGCCCTTATCCATTATGCCGTAGGACGTTGCAAGTTTTGAAAGTTCGCTCAAAATGTGCGATGAGATGATAATTGTGATCTTTTCTTCGCGGTTGAGATATTGTAGGATTTCTCTCACTTCAAAGATGCCGGCAGGATCGAGGCCGTTGACAGGTTCGTCAAGCACGAGAATGCTCGGGTTTGCGATGAGTGCAACGGCAATTGCAAGCCTTTGTTTCATACCCAAAGAATAATTCTTGACTTTTGTGGGGTTTTCGGGATCGAGACCGACTTTCAGAAGAAGGTTTTTTAGTGCATTTTCATCCCTCTCGCCAAGTTCGTAGCCAAAAGCCTTCATGTTTTCCATTGCCGTAAGATGAAGGAACAGGGAAGGTGTGTCCACAATCGCCCCGACTTTGCGTCTTTCATACGCCAAAGCATCTGCAGATTGCGAACCGTTGATTTTAATTTCACCTCTACTTTGTTTTGTTAATCCGAGTAGTGTTCTTATAAGTGTAGATTTACCTGCGCCGTTTCTGCCGACCAGACCGTAAATTTCGCCTTCGCGCACCGTAAGATTGACGTCGTCGAGCACGACTTTTTTTCCGTAAGATTTGCAAAGATGCGAGGTTTCAAATACGTTCATTTTGCACCTCATTTATTTGATGTCTATATTATATCACAGTGGTTAAAAGAATACAACTTTTGTATAATTACTCAATAAAATATTAAACAACACGAAACGTATTCAACAATTATGCAACACGCAACGTGTTATTTGACGTTCCAAAATACACGAAATGTGTGTAATTCTGCTTTAATACTGATATATTTGCGGAAAATCAAACACTTATCGTGTACTATTTGATATAATCTCAAAATTTATGGTTTTAATGGTTCAGTGAAAATTCAAGTCGTATGAACGAAAATCGCACGTGTCGGCGGTGTGCTAAGTCGATTGAAAAATTGTCCTTTTTACTACGAAAAAAGCGACCGAGAAGGTCGCCTGTGGAGCGGGCGATGAGAATCGAACTCACGACTAAAGCTTGGGAAGCTTTCGTTTTGCCATTAAACTACGCCCGCATAGTTACGGTATGATTTTAGCACAAGAGCAAAATTTGTCAAACGAATTGTGACGATGCGACGCAATTTGATTTCGTTTAGTATTATTTTTCTTGCACGTATCAACTCAAAAATCGATTTGCATTCCTTTTGTCGATTCTTTTATGATTTTACGTTTAGAATTAACGGAACAATTGCGCCTCATACGGTTGCATTTTTGTTTTTTTAAGTTTATACTTATTTAATCATAATATGATTTTGAGGAATTATATGTACAAACCTGTTGAAACAAACCTTAATTTCGTCGACCGTGAAAAAGAAGTCCTCGAATTTTGGAAACAAGAAGATATTTTCAGAAAGAGCGTAGAAAAAAACGAAGGTAATCCCGAATTCAGTTTTTACGACGGACCGCCGACCGCAAACGGCAAACCCCACATAGGACATATTCTTACCCGTGTTATGAAGGATATTATCCCTCGTTACAAGACGATGAAGGGATATCACGTTTTGCGTAAGGCAGGCTGGGACACTCACGGTCTTCCCGTAGAACTCGAAGTCGAGAAAATGCTTGGCATCGACGGAAAACAAGAGATTGAAAAGTACGGCATCGAGCCTTTTATCAAAAAGTGTAAAGAGTCCGTATGGAAATATAGCAACGAATGGCGCAAAATGTCCGACCGTATCGGTTATTGGGCGGATATGGACAATCCCTACGTCACCTACGACAACAACTACATTGAGTCTGTTTGGTGGGCTATCAAGCAAATGGCAGACAAGGGGCTTATTTATAAAGGCTACAAAATTGTGCCTTATTGTCCTCGTTGCGGAACGGCGCTTTCCTCTCACGAAGTGTCGCAAGGCTACAAAGACGTGGAAGAGACTTCCGTTTTTGCAAAATTTGCTCTTAAAAACGAGGAAAACACATTCTTCCTTGCGTGGACGACGACGCCTTGGACGCTTCCGTCCAACGTTGCTCTTTGTATGAACGGCAAAGAGGATTACACCAAAATTAAAGTCGGTGACGAGTATTATATACTCGCGGACGCGCTTATTCCGTCCTTGTTTGAAGAAGGCACGTACGAAAGGGTGGATACCAAGAAGGGTAGCGAGTACGAATATACAGAGTATATTCCGCTTTTCGATTACGAAACGGGTGCAAAGGAAAAGGCGTACTACGTTGTCAACGACTCTTACGTCACTCTCACCGACGGCACGGGTATAGTCCACATCGCCTGTCTCTTATACACATCTGACGCTGCCGACGAATTA
>URUQ01000124.1 GCA_900551145.1 uncultured Eubacteriales bacterium | reverse complement strand
ATGCAATACATATGTAAATCATTTTAATATGCGTTTTCGACAGAAGCCGACGCAAAAATCGAAAATATGCGGATTTTGTATTATTAAAATTGCATTGAAAACCAACGACGGCAACAAAGAAAAGCGTATAGCGCAGTTAAGAAAAACGAGCGGTGGCAGTCGTTGAAACCGTATGCGGCGGTAAAGATGTGCGCGCGGTGGAAAATATATAAACCGTATACGGCACATTGCAAAAAACTTGAAACGAAATTCGGTAAAACGTAATGAGGCAAAGAAAATAAAGGTGTGCATAATCAGCAAAGTATTTTCGTTTCCCTCTTTGCTAAAATGCGATTTTGTGATATGATATTTTTATCAAAACGAGTGAGGCAGAATATGCAGGAAAAATGCAGTTGTTCAAAAGAACCTATCGGCACGATTCCTATCGTGCGAGTGATTGACAAAATCGACGAAATGTTTGAAAAAGACGATTTGCAAGGCGCAAAGCGCGTTCTCGAATACTGGGAAAAAGAAGCAAAAGCCTTGAACGATACCAAAGGACTTTTGGAAGTGCTAAGCGAGCAAATCGGGCTTTACCGCAAACTCGGCGACAAAGAAAAAGGACTCGCCGCCGTGGACGAAGCACTTGCGATTTTGGCGTGTAGCGGCACTTGTTCGAGCGTTGGAGACGCGACAATTTATCTTAATTGCGCCACGACTATGAAAGCGTTCGGAAAGGCGAAAGAAGCGATAAAGTACTACGAGATTGCAAAAGAGCGGTACGAAAAATCGCTTGAAAAAGACGACTATCGTCTTGCGGGACTGTACAACAATTACGCCACCGCGCTTTGCGATTTGCAAAGATTTTCAGAGGGTAGGGCGTACTATCGAAAGGCAATAGACTTGCTCAAAAACAAAGGCGGTTTTTGCGAACTTGCGGTGTCCTATGTCAATCTTGCGCACCTTGCGTTTAGCGAGGCGCAAAGCAAGGGCGAAACCTGCGACGAGGAAGTGGAAAACCTTTTGAACCTTGCATACGAGTGCCTTGATGACAAGTCGCTTGTTCGTGACGGAAACTATGCGTTCGTATGTTCGAAGTGCGCGCCGTCTTTTGAGTTTTTCGGATATTTCATTCAAAAAGCGGAACTCGAGAACAGAGCGAAACAAATCTACGAAAATAACAGAAAATAAGTTTTATCAAGTGTATATTGATAGATAAAACGGCGATTTTGAATATGAAAGGACTTGAAGAAGCAAGAAAGTTTTATGAAGAAGCGGGTGCGGAAATGATAAGCCGCAATTTTGGCGACTTTGAAAATCGCATTGCGGTCGGGCTTGTCGGACACGGCTCGGAATGTTTCGGATTTGACGACCAAACCTCGCGCGACCACGATTTTGAAACGGGATTCTGCCTTTGGCTTACCAAAGATGACGAGGAGAAAATCGGATTCCGCCTTATGCGTGCCTACGACAAACTTGTCAAAAGCGTCAACGGAGAGCGCGCGGACAGAGTGGTGGAAAACGGTTTTCAAGGCGTTTTCGTCACGGGCGACTTTTATCGCAGATATACGGGTTGCGACGGCGCGCCTAAAACGTGGCAGGACTGGCTTTATACAAACAGCGCATACTTTGCCGAAGCAACCAACGGTGAAGTGTTCCGCGACGACTTGGGCGAGTTTACCAAAATCCGCAACGAGATTTTGCACGGTATGCCCGAAGACGTGCGAATCAAGAAAATTGGTTCGTGCTCGTTGAAAGCCGCTCAATCGGGGCAGTACAACTATGCGCGTTGCCTTGCGCACGGCGAAGAAGGCGCGGCTATGCTTGCGCTTTTCGAGTTTGTCACAAACGCAATCGAACTTGCCTTTTTGCTCAATCGCAAACATTGTCCGTATTACAAATGGGCGCTGCGCTCGATGGACGGACTCGACAAGTTTGCCGAACTAAAACAACCGCTCGAATATCTTTTGACCGCAGACAACGACAAGGCGGGGCAGAGCGTGAAAAAGGCTATCGTCGAGGACATAAGCCTTGCGCTTGCAAACGAAATCAACGCGCAATTCGATCTGGGCGTGGAAGGCGGTTTTTTGGAGCCGTATGCATACGCCATACAAAAACGTATAAAAAACTCAGATATACGCAATCTGCACATCGTGCTGTGACGACATATATGATAACAATAAATATTTACTACAAAGGCGAAAACGGCAATGCAAAACGCTTTGCCGATGAAATGACAAAGAGCGGACTCGTCGATGAGATTCGCAACGAAGAAGGCAATCTGGGATATTCTTACTTCTTTTCGTCGGACGATCCGGACGTCGTTCTTCTGATTGACAAATGGAAAGACCAATCGGCAATCGACGTCCATCACTCGTCACCTATGATGAAAGAGATTGCACGCCTTCGCGACAAATATTCTTTGTCGATGCGGGTTGAAAGATTCGTCCTTGACGAGAATGAAAAGCAAGACGAAAAATATATGACGAAAAGCACTTTCTGACAATTGCGGATATGCCGCGTAGAGTCGTTGGAACTGATTATGGCAAGCAAATTTGCGCTACAAGAAGGAATCATAACTCCAAGCACAAAAGAACGGCTAAGTATGTTGGAATCGGACAAAGCCGAAATCGAAGAACAAATTGCAAAAGAATAACTTGCGTTATCAAAGCAAATATCAAGAGATGAGGTGGAATATTATTTACGACGAGCTATTAAGTCATCACCAAAAATACTACTCAACAACCTAGTAGATAAAGTGATTGTTTACAATGACAAAATAGAAATCTACTACAAATATTGCCACAAAATCCCCGATGATCCCGACGATCAACGGGGATATTTTTTTGAAGAATTAAGAATCCCAATCAATTGTGGAAAAAGCAACAGACAGTTTTTGCCCATTACGATAGACCATCAAACAATGATTGCAAGTGTCAAATATATCATCAATAGAAGGAAAAAGATGTTGGCACCGATAAATTATAAAAAAAGACCCATCCTAGCCAGTCTAAACGTCACTGGTGCGGATGGGTACCTATTGGTGGAGCCAAGGGGATTCGAAGGAAGTGTGCCTTGGACGCTTCCGTAATAGCGAAACGTGCAAGTTTACTTGCAAAGTGAAGCGTCTACGCTAAACAAACGGTGCTGTCGCACCACCGCGCATAGCACGCGGGACACTGCGTGTCTTGTTTGTTTGCTATGTCCGCTACGCACGATTTCCGCAAATGCGTTGCGCTTGCGTCTCTCTTTGCTTGCGGGCAGCCCGCAGGGGTTCGTGTTGCATAGCAACATCACGATGAAATCGTGGAATCCCCTGTCTTCAAATAAAAAATATCGTACAAAATGCACGATATTTTTTGGTGGAGCCAAGGGGATTCGTAGGAAGTGTTCCTTGGACGCTTCCGTAATAGCGAAACGAGCAAGTTTACTTGCAAAGTGAAGCGTCAGCCCGCAGGGGTTCATGTTGCATAGCAACATCACGATGAAATCGTGGAATCCCCTGTCTTCAAATAAAAA
>URUQ01000123.1 GCA_900551145.1 uncultured Eubacteriales bacterium | reverse complement strand
ACGAGATAGGAGTCCGTCTCGTGGGCTCGGAGATGTGTATAAGAGACAGTGTCAGTACAATGCATGCGCATCGTGTCTTGTAAATAAAGAAACATTGCTTCATTAATTACTTGGAAGCGTATCGAAGCGGTCATAACGAGGCGAGCGAAAGCGTGTCTTGTAAAATAGCGAAGCGGGCAAGTTTACTTGCGGTAGCGTAGCGTCAAACCGTTTGGGCAAACGGTTGTCATAAAAAGGAACATTGCTTCATAACTCTTGGAAGCGTATCGAAGCGGTCATAACGAGGCGGTCTTGAAAACCGTTTGGGTGCAAGCCCACGGGGGTTCGAATCCCTCCGCTTCCGCCAAAAAAATGCTGATGTGGCTCAGGTGGTAGAGCACATCCTTGGTAAGGATGAGGTCACCAGTTCAAGTCTGGTCATCAGCTCCAAAATCCGTGAACGAAATTCACGGATTTTTTTATATCTTCGTATCGAAGATATAAAATGCACGATATTATATATCGTGCGGAGCTGCTCGTCGTCTGCGCTTGGCTTTTGCAAATACTTCGTGCTTGCCTCCGCCTACGCTTGTCGTCATCAGAAAAATCGGATAGGAAATTCGCGATTTTAATTTTTCGTGTCGTTGATATAAAATGTGCGATATTGTTTATCGTGCAAAGCTGCTCGTCGTCTACGCTTGGCTTTTATAAAAAATAGCACGCCTAATGCGTGCCGTTTTTATAGTCTAAATTTTCCTTGATATGTTCTTGTAATGTCAATTATGATGATAACTTATTCGTTGCACAGCCGAGGATTGCGCCGTCGGGGAGGGTTACACCGCCCGTACCCGATTTTTGAATAACGGAAAGCTTGGGACAATTGACAAACGCGCCGTATTCGACAGTGAGCAAATTGTCGTTGTGAAGCACCACTTTTTCAAGATTGGGCAATGCGGCAAATGCGCCCGTTGCAATGGACGTGACGTGTCCTTGGATATATATCGTCACGGGCAATTCGCGAAGAGTTGCGTCCTTGAAAATGCGGTTGGTGATTCTTGTGACGTAATAGGTCGTGACTTCATCTTCGGCAAGAGCGTTTTTCTCGGACAAGGTGTAAATTCTCGTTCCGTCCGACTTTCTCACCCAAAACACGTCGGGGATATATACGTCTTGCAAGTTGATGCCGATACTGCTATCTTGCGCATCACCGTTGAAAACGTCGGAATAGAACTCCGTCACAGCGACGTAGTTATTGCTCTCGTCAATGATTTCGTAACCGAAATATTTTGCCCAAACGTAGTTTTGATAGGGCGTAACCGACGGAGAAACCGTCGTCTCACCGCCCGTTCCTGCGCCGTCGTTGGACGTCCAAACCGCATAGGACACCCCCATCGTCGTAACGGCGATGGCTATAAGCACACAAGATGCTATCGTCAATGCAAGTTTGTAAGTCTTTTTCATATTGTATCTCTATCGTTTTTCGTTGATTTTGCGATACCTAACCATATATTTGATTTGATATCCGATTTTTCGTTTTTAGTTTTCAAGCCGTCCGTTTGAGATGTCATAAAACATATTTCGTGATATCTATCCGCGCGTTTTAGGGATTGGCGGGGCTTGGCTTGTGCGCGCGAATATCGACGTCCGCAGGCATATCGGTGGTGAGCATAAAGTCGAATTTGAGAGTTTTTCCTTTCAAATACAACAAATCGTCGTACTGCTCGTCAACCTCGTTGAAGTATATCGTCGCTTTGACGTAGTATTCTTCACCGGGGATTATGAGCATATAAAACTCGTCGCAAGGTTCGCCGTCCTCCGTCTTTTGATAATAATACACGTTGCTCGTGCCAGACAAGGCGTCGGAATACACGTCGTCGAGATTTATCTCCGTTGCGACCTTCTTATCTTCGGAAAGCGTGACGAGGCACATTTCCACGTTGAATTTGCCCTTATAATCCGTAGATTCGTCAACGGTTTCACCGCTTGCGAGCTTTGCACTGTCAAGTTTGAGCATAAGCGATCTACGACCGTCAATGGATTTTCCGCCCGCAAGATCCGATGAGCCGATGAAGTTGATCGGGAAATAATACACTGCCGTCTTTGCCGCGACTACGATGTTTTCACCAGTGTTTTTGAGTGCTTTTCCTCTTGGATATTCACCGTTTTTGAGCATCGTACCGGGATTGAGCACCGCGGGCCATACCATAGTGTTGGACTCACCTATGCTATCGTCCCCAATCGTGATATTTGCGCTTTCTTTGAGAGTGGTGGAGTCAATGGTGAATCCATCCTCTTTGGTGCTTGCCACGTTGCTGAACCACGCCGCCGTCACGCTTACCACCGTCACGACAAGCACGAGTGCCATAACGACGGACGACACTATGAGAGTACGCTTGGTTTTATTCATATCACGCGCCCTCCTTCTCGTCCAGTTTGAGTACGTTGATGGTTGCGGAAAAACGGAACGTTGCGCCGAGATAGTCCATGCCCGAATAGTACATTTGATTTTCCCAGTCGCCCGTAATGGTCTTCAAATCTACTCCGTTGTCCTTGTAAAGCGACGTTAGAGTCCATTTGTCCGCGTAGCCCGTAACATTGCCGTCCGCATCCTTTACTTCATTGAGGTCACCCTTGAAGTATTGCGACCAGAACAATTGTTCGGGCGCAAAAACGATGTAGAAGTTGTATAGCTTATTATCGGCATTGAACGCAACTATTTTTTGTTGCATATCGAGCACGCTAAGCTCGGAAACGTTCTTTTCGGCGCCGTCTGCCATGAGATACTTATCACTGTCGTTTACCTTTATTGCATAACCGTTTTCGTCAAACTCAATCTTCCCGTACGGCGTGTAAAGAGTTTCACCTTTGGTGGAAACGGGCAAATACTTTTGCGTTTTTTCTTCTTCCGTGCCCGTATAATTGGTCACTTTGTTGCTTGTTATGGTATGTTCTTTGAAAAACCACGTGAAAGCGTATTGAATTTTGTCCGTCTCGCCCGCATAGTCGCGCTTGATCTCGGTGACGTCTCCGTCCGTCTTGGTTATCGTCGCGTAATCGATTGCGAGCGTAAAATCAACGTCTTTACCCGCCGTACTGAGAGATATCACGTTGACGAAACTGAACGCACGATTGCTTTCATTGCCGGGATTGTTGACGCTCTTTGCTTCCGAGATGATACCGCCGTCTTTTGCGATTGCGGTCTGTCCCGCATACTTCATATTATCGAAAAGGTCGTTTTTATCAAGAGAGAAATCCACTCTGTACGCTTGCGCCGTTTCCATGGTTATCGTTGAAATAGTCACTTCTTTGGCATCGGAAAACCACGCAAAAGACGCCCCTACCATAACCAAGGTAACGACCATAATCAAAAGCGGTATTGCAATGCCGAATACCATTTTGATTGTAAGTTTTCTGCGTGCGGTGTTGTCCATTTTTACGTTTTCCTGTCTTTCGTACGTGTCGCGCTTACGCGCACCGATATATCTGTCTCTTATACACATCTGACGCTGCCGACGAATTAGACG
>URUQ01000122.1 GCA_900551145.1 uncultured Eubacteriales bacterium | reverse complement strand
ACGAGATAGGAGTCCGTCTCGTGGGCTCGGAGATGTGTATAAGAGACAGATAATTCTCGGTTGTCTGTGGGAAAGCGACAAGTACGGCTATGAGATTATGAAAGAAATCGAGGACAAAAGCAATTCGCAATACGCCCTCAAACAAGCTACTCTTTACAATCAGCTCAAACGACTTGAAAAGCAAGGGCTCGTTTCATCGTACGACGGCAATCCCGACGACACCGGCGGTGGCAAACGCAGATACTATTCCCTCACAAGCGAAGGCAGAGCTTATCTCAAAAAAGAAAAGAGCGAATACGAGTATTCGCGCACCATTTTGGACAAGCTCGTTTCCGCGCAAGAGTACGACTTCACCGCACCTATTCCCTTCGATGCGAGCGAACTTCGCCCCTACGCCAAACGCGAAACCGAAGACAAACCGAAAGTAGTATATAAAGAAAAACTCGTTGAGAAAAAAGTTTTCTTTGACCGCTATGGCAACGAAGTGAGCGAAGAAGACGCCGACGCACTCAAAGAAAAGGCGCTTGCCGACGACGAGCAAGCACGTCTCACAAAAGAACAACTCAAAAAAGCCGAAGACGACGCGCGTCAAAAAGACGAACAACTCCGCTTGCACGAAGAACAAGCCAAAGAAAACGCAGAAAAATTGCGCCAACAAGAGGAAGAGGCTCGTCAAAAAGATGAGCAATTGCGTCACACCGAAGATCAATTGAGAAAGTCCGAGGAAGATCTCCAATTCGTCAAATCTATGCTTCGTCAAATGGAAGAGGAAAAGATTCGTGCCCAAGAGCAAAAGCGTCTTGAGGAAGAGGAACTCAAGCGTAAAGAGGAAGAAGAGCAAAAACGTCTTGCCGAAGAAGCGGAGCGCAAACGCCAAGAGCAAGCAAAACCCGCTCAAACTCTTGAAGAAATGTTTGCAAAACTCGACGCACAGAGCGAATATAACCGCGGAGAACAACCTCTTCAAGTATATCATTACGACAACGTTCAACCCCAAGAGCATACTTACGTCAACGGTTACAACGCTCAACCCGAACAAACCACGGGACGTGCGCAAACGTCGCTCAAAGACATATTCAAGCAACTTGACGAAAAAGAGGCTCAAATTGACGACAAACTTGCCAAAGAGCAAGAGGAACAAGAGGCTAAGGCACAACGATTTGCCGAGCAACAAGCAATGCAAACCGCGCAAGAACAGTCTTACGCCCCTGCCCCGCAATCCGATGCGCATTATATGCCCGCCGAAATCGAAACTCGCAATCAAGCATACTCAGATCCGAGCGATAAAGGAAAATTTGTGACGTCTGCTGTCGTCAACCGTCAAGAAGGCGGATTTGAATATGAGAAAGACGACGTCAACTATAGAGAGTTTTTCGTATCCCTATTCGACCAAAACCAAAAAGAAGAGGTCAAAGAGGAAAAACCGCAACAACAAGAGTATTCCGACAGCGACATCAAGACGAGATTGTATACAAAGGGCTTCAAAATCCGCCCGTACGACAGAGGCAACACCTCAGAGTACTATACGTTCAACTTCATACAATCCAATCGTCTCAACCGCGACACATTCCTTATCATTCTTGCGTTCTTCGTCGCAGAAGTCGCAATTATGTGGTTATCGCTGTTTTCAAGAATAAGCTATGCTTATTTCTTGCCGATTTTGCTCGTGGGAAGCGTGCTTTGCCTCATTCCGACGGTTATCTATATGATAAACCCGACGAGGCGCAAACGTGCCAACTTCAATTTCAAACTGTCAATTCTCAACCGCACCATGTTGTTTATAGAATTGACCGTTGTATGTATTCTCATCGGCTTCTTCGGACTCGGAGCAAACGTCAACGATATGGATCTAATCCTTATGTCGATAATCCTTCCAATGGTGCTCCTCACCAACATCCCGTTGAGCTCATTGATTTACTGGTTGCTTTATAGAACACGCAAGTATCACACAGCATAAAGAAATTGCGCATTACGCGCAATTTCTTTATAAAAACGTGTGCAAATAAAACCGTTTGTGTATTCAAATTGAGGATACACTACAAAAAAAGAAGAAGTACCAAAGTACTTCTTCGTGGCAGAGGGAAAGCGATTCGTGAGGTCACAAAGCGACCGGAATAACGAAGTGTGCAAATTTATTTGCAAAACGTAGTGTCACACGCAACCGGCAAGTGCAAGGAATATAATTCCGACGCACGTGCATTGCGTGTTCAAATCGCGGATACACTGCAAAAAAAAAGAAGAAGTACCAAAGTACTTCTTCGTGGCAGGGGAGACGCGATTCGAACACGCAACCAACGGTTTTGGAGACCGTTGCTCTACCGTTGAGCCACTCCCCTATAATTCTATTAAACGTTGATATTATAGCAAGCAAAACGACATTAGTCAAATATTTGCGACTATTTGGTAATAAATATGAAAAAGAAAGTTGAAATCTACACTGACGGTGCATGTTCGGGCAATCCGGGTATCGGAGGCTGGGGTTGCGTTATGATCTACAAAAACCATAAAAAAGAGGCAAGCGGAGCGGAACAATCCACCACCAACAACCGTATGGAACTCACCGCCATCATACAAGGGCTCAAAATGCTCAAAGAACCGTGCATCGTCACCGTATACAGCGACAGTGCCTATTCCGTCGAACCGTTTTTACAAGGCTGGATAAACGGCTGGATTATGCGCGGATGGCGCACAGCAAGCAAGGACGAGGTCAAAAACGTCGATTTGTGGAAAGAACTTCTCTCTCTTATGCAAATTCACGAAGTGAGTTTCGTAAAAGTCAAAGGGCATGCCGACAATGAGCTCAACAACCGTTGCGACTATCTTGCACGCACTGCGATTAAGGACTTGCAAAAAACTCTGCCAAACACCCTACCGCCAATTCCCGACGGTATTTAATAGGGTTAGATATCACAAAAAACAACTAAAAAGGCACATAAAAGCAAGGAGGCACAATATGAAAAAATTTAACAAAAAACATTTGTATTGGATGATTCCCACACTTATTATTGCCGTCGTTTTACTCGTGCTTGAAAGCCTTCCCAACGGCGTAGCACTGAGGTTTAAATGGCCTATTGACGAAAATTCCAACGTGTTTGCATCCAAAACCGAGTATTATCCGTATTTTAGCGATATGCCCTACGGATACGGCAATTTCGTGCCGATATTTATCGGGATATTTACAATTGCGGTCATAATACTTTGCATAACCAATATGTTTGTTGACAAAAAAGGCATCGATATTGCAATCGTGGTTTTGAACGCACTCAAACTTATCGGAAGCGCAGTTGAATTTATCTTCTCTCGCACTGCGATAAATTGGACAATCTTCGCACTCGCAATCGTGTTTACGGTTTATAGTTCCGTAGAACTTGCGTTTAGGATAAAGTCAGAAAAGTCAACCTCTTCCCCAACCGATACGCCGATTGACGCGCAAGAAGAATAATTATCGTTTTCAAAATAACGATATCAAAAAATTGCACAAGCCATTATTGGGCAACAAATTATTATATATTATTGAGTAACAT
>URUQ01000121.1 GCA_900551145.1 uncultured Eubacteriales bacterium | reverse complement strand
GTATTTTCGCTTGTTTATATATTTATTTTATGTTAATATAACACGCGTGACTCGGATGTTCCGCTGGCAAGAGAGACTTGTGTAAGAACATTTGGTAAAATTAGGAGGTCAGTATGAACATTATCGACACAATCGAAAGAGAGGGCATGAAACAAGATTTGCCCGCAATCGCAATCGGCGACCAAGTTAAAGTGAACGTCAAGGTCGTTGAAGGAACAAGAGAACGTATTCAAACTTACGAAGGCGTTGTCATTGCAAAGAAGAACGGCGGTATCCGTGAAACCATCGTCGTACGTCGTGTTACTTTCGGCGTAGGCGTTGAAAGAACGTTCCCGATCCATTCACCCAAGATTGACAGCATACAAGTTGTCCGTCATGGCAAAGTAAGACGCGCAAAACTTTATTACTTGAAAGAAAGAACCGGTAAAGCCGCAAAACTTAAAGAAGTCTAATCGGCAACCATTTTTCGAGAGGAATAAAATGAAGAAAAAGTTAGTTATTTTAAGTGCAATGGTGCTAGTTGTTATGCTAGCACTTTTCGCATTTACCGCTTGCAACAACGATACGAGCGACGTCGGTGAGGAACTCATCGTCAACGGCAACTTCTCTGCATTCAAAGACAAGAAGTTTGACGGTTGGACAACGTCGTCTTCGAGCACGATATTCGGCGCGGCAAACGAGTCCGACAGCAGCGACAATCAAACGCTTTACATCGACAACTCTTCCGCCGGATACAACTATCTCAAACAAACGGTCAAAGTTTCCACAAACAAGATTTACAAAGTCACCGTCGATTTCAAAATCAATGCGGAAATGTCCAACAAGACGGGCGCATACGTGACTTTCCTTGAAAACGTGGACTATAAATTCGTTTCTCACAGCGAAAAGACCAAGGGCTTTGTCACAAGCACTTTCTACGTAAGACCCAAAAACACCGACTATCTTACGATTGCGCTTTGCGTAGGTTCGGAAGATAACAACTGCAAAGGTAAGGCGTATTTTGACAACGTTTCTATGCAAAGAGTCGAAGAAGCGGCTGAAGGTTTCACCGTCTACGACTTCAAGAAGGCAAAAACAGTCAATACCAACACCAACGCAAGCGGTATCGCTTTTGTAGTGATGCTCAGTGTATTCGGCGTTGCGGCACTTGCGCTTGCATATATCTTCGTAAGACGCACGTATGCAAAGAAGGACGCTTTCGCCGACTTTGGTACGACGTCCGTTTACGACAAGAAAGCAAAGACGACGGTGAAGTGGTATCAAAACAGTTGGTTCATCGTGGCAATGATTTTGCTCGGTGCGTTCCTTACCAGACTTGCGTTCTTGCTCTCGATGTACGGTATGGGTAGCAGTATGACGAGTGTCATCACGCTTGCAAAGAGCACGCTTGCGTCAAAGAACGGATTGTTCAACTACTATGCAAACAATGCAAGCTCGGCATACGCGCCCGGCACGCTCTATATCCTCACGATTTTGGGCTATGCAAGCAAGAACCTCGACTATGTGTCAACGTCCGTTTTGCTCCGTTTCATCAACGTGATTGCGGATATGGCAGTCGTGGCAATGATCTTCTTCTACGGCAAGAAATACGTCGGCAACAAGCTTGCAACCATTTATGCGGGACTTTATGCGCTCCTTCCGTTCGCGCTTTTGTCAAGCAGTATCAGCGCAACGTTTGAAAGCGTGCTTATCGCACTCGTTATCGGTTCGCTCATCTTGATGATAGAGAAGAAGTATATTTCGACTTACTTTGTTATGACGCTTGCGACAGTCCTCGATATAAGAGCACTTGCCGTTGCGCCTATCATCGTTGGCTACTTCGTGTATATGTATATCAAGGACAACGACGACAAGAAGAAATTCACATCCAACAGGGCGAAAATCGTCTTCGGTCTTGTGGCAACCCTCGCTTTGGCATACTTGCTCACGCTTCCCGTTGCTATCAACCAAGTCAAAGAAGGAGACGCATTCTTCGGCTTCAAGGTTATGGTAAACGAGATGACCAACACGTTGTACTTCGTAAAAGACGCGTTCAACCTCTACGGTATGGTTGCTATGAACGGCAAATACTCTCAAAAGAGCGTCAACGTTCTCAACCTCATCTTCTTGCTCGTTCTCGAAGCGTACGTTATCTCGCTTTACTTCAAGAACCGCAACAAACAAGAGCTCTTGTTGCTTGCGTCCTTCACGCTTGCGGTTATTGCAGTATTCACCATCAAGGTGACGTATACGTACCTCTATTTGTCTCTCGCTCTTGCGCTTATGTACACGATGGTCAGCGGTGACAAGAGGATGTTCCTCGTCTCCGGCGGTATCGCAACGCTCGGCTTCATCAACTATGGTCAACTTATGAACCAAAGCGGTTTCGTAAAACTCGGTCAAGTTACCGGCAATGTTATGAGTTTTGAAACAACTAGCCCGTTCTATATCGTGTTCAGTGTGGTTGCAGTGCTCCTTATCGGCTACTATGCTTACGTGACGTACTCTATCACCAACAACTCCAAGATCGTGGACATCAAGGCAATGCCTCAATCTTTCGGGACGACGTTGAAGAACTTCTTCAAAAACGTTTCCTTGAAACTCAAAAAAGACGAAGAATAATCTTCGTTGAATATCGAAAACGACGCTCGTTTGAGCGTCGTTTTTGTATATTGAAGAATTTAATGATAAGAAAACTTATAATAGTAAAATGCAATTATTAGTTTGTGTCGCATTGCATCAAAAAACACGGCAAACGCCGTGTTTTTTTGATGCATCTCGTATTTGATTATTTGTTTTTCGGTAAGTTTTTTTCAGGGCATTTGAAAGGCATAAATTTGCCCGCATGGGAACTTACGTATTCCGCATCCAAGTTTTCGAAAATAATATTGTTGGCATATTTGGTTGCGTCCTCTATGCGTTCTTCACTATTGATGGTCCACATCAAAATAGGCAATTTTTTGCCCCATTTGATTATATATTTATTTTCGGGAAGTACTCGGTCCACCGCACGCACGTCGTATGCGATAAAGTCGGGCTTGGTGATCTTGTTTATCCAAAGTTTGCCCATAAAGTCGGTTGCCCACCATCTGTTGCGTTTTCCGTCGGGGGAGCACCACGTGCAAAGTTCACCGACGGCGTATTTGCTGTGGCGTTTTGCATACAAAACCGAGCCGAAATCAAAGGATTGAAGTGCGATGTTGCCTGTGTAGCCCACTTCGTTGAGGACTTTGATAGTCTCGCGCACGATAGTGTGGTCAAATGGATTGACGCCTTTTATCTCGCACAAAATGCCGACTTGACCGTTGATGAGCCCTAAAAACTCTTTGAAAGTTGGCATAACGTACTCGGTGTTGGCAAGGGGATAAGTCTTCAATTCCGCAAGAGTGCAGTCCTTGACGAGCTTGTCCACACCGCACACGCGTTTCAAACTGTCGTCGTGGAAAACCACCACTTCGCCGTCTTTGGTGACGTGTACGTCGATTTCGATATTAAACCCGTTGTCGATTGCGGCTTGGTATGCGGGCATACTGTTTTCGGGGTATTGATCGTCGTGAAGTCCGCGGTGTGCTATCGGTCTATCGAAAAGCCATTGAAAATCCATAAGAAACTCCCTTAATATTATTCATTCTTGTTGATAAAATTCTATATTTCCTTTATAATAAAGTCAAT
>URUQ01000120.1 GCA_900551145.1 uncultured Eubacteriales bacterium | reverse complement strand
TCGTCGGCAGCGTCAGATGTGTATAAGAGACAGAAATTATGTCACTCAATGGGCTTGATTAAGCAACTCGTTTTTGAGTTTCCAAAGGTTTTCCGATAGGTCGACCTTGTAGTCTTGCGTGTTGATTACACGGCGATATTCGGGGAAAAACTCTTTGATATTTTCGTCTTCTCTGTCGCAAATTTCTTTGAGCGACGGCATATCGTAAACGAGTTTTCCGTCTTTGAAAATATCCACCATAAGTTCCTTGATTTCGTAGTTCTCGAACGTGGTCTTTTTCCACGTTTGTTCCGGATGGAAAATCGTGAGCGGCTTTGACGTGTCGAACGTGTCGCTTTCAAGGCAAATGAGGTCCGCTTGCGCCATACCGTCTTTGAATATGCGCACTATCTTTTTCACTCCCGGATTGGTGGTCTTTTCATGACTGTTGGATATCTTGATTTTGGGAACGAGCACCCCGTCTTCTTCGAGTGCGCAAAGCTTATAAACACCGCCCAAAGACGCGTTTTTATAGCTCGTGATAAGTTTCGTTCCTATGCCGTAAACGTCGATTTTTGCCTCTTGCGCGTTGAGAGCGAGCAAAATATCTTCGTCGAGGTCGTTGGTGGCAAAGATAAGGCAATCGCTATGTCCCGCTTCGTCGAGCATTTTGCGCGCTTTGCGAGAGAGATACGCCAAATCACCGCTGTCGAGGCGGATACCGACCGGCTTATGCCCTTCTGCTTTGAGTTTGTCAAACACTTTGATTGCGTTGGGCACACCGCTTTTTAGCGTGTCGTACGTGTCAACCAAAAGCAAACAATTGTCGGGATAGATTTCGGCGTATTTTTCAAACGCTTCCAGCTCGCTGTCAAAGGACATAACCCAACTGTGCGAGTGCGTACCGGTGACGGGAATACCGAAAAGTTTGCCCGCAACTACGTTGGATGTGGTACGGCAACCACCGATGCAAGCGGCTCTTGCACCGTAAATGCCCGCATCTGCGCCTTGCGCTCTGCGCAATCCGAACTCGCTTATCTTGTTCTTGGTGCACTCTTTGAGGCGCGCGGCTTTGGTTGCAATCAACGTTTGGTGATTGATAAAAGTCAATAATGCGGTTTCCACGAGTTGTGCTTCCCAAAGCGGAGCGGACACCGTCATAATCGGCTCGTAGGGGAAAACCATCGTTCCCTCGGGCACTGCCTTTATATCACCCGTAAAGCGAAAGTCTTTGAGTGCGGAAAGAAATTCCTCACCGAAAATTCCCAGCGAGCGCAAATACGCAATGTCCGTATCGTCAAAGTGGAGATTGAGTATATAGTCTATCGCTTGTTCGAGGCCTGCGGCGATTGCATAAGAATATCCTCCGCTTCCGCGATAAAACACGTCGAAAACCGCCCTTCTCGTATCCAGTCCGCAAAGATGATAACCGTTCATCATAGTGAGCTGATAAAGGTCGGTGAGCAACGTTAGGTTGTTGGTTTTGGTTCTTTCGGTTATATAAGCCGTATCGTTCATTTTTTCACCCCTGACGTCAAGCGTTGCGCTCCACGCAGTAAACGTCTTCTTTTTTGAATTGATTGAATTTGCGTTTGTAGTCCTTTGGCACGTGATAGTATTCCAGCGTATCCCAATCTACGGGCAAATACTCTTTTTGTTCCTTTCTCGAATAACCGCAGTTGACCACGAGTCTGTTGAAGAAAGCGGAGATTTTATCCCCGGCATTTTCGCTAGTTACGTTTGCCTTTTCAAAAAACCTGCCGACGAGTTTATAATTGCGCACTTCGTAATCGGTGAGTATCGCACCGCCGATTGCGTCGGTTTGCACGAGTCCTCTCACTCTTCTGTACGCAAGTTGACTGTTGCGAGCAATGACGTACACTATGCCGATTGCAAGCGCAATGAGCGCAACGGCAAGGCATGCGGGCTTGGTGACGGGTACTGCGTCCATACGCAAGAATTCCAACCAAAAACGACCTATGCAGTACCAGAAGAGGTAGAACAACATAAGTATACCCGGGTATTTCTTTTGATAATCCTTCCTCCACATAGCGACGCAAATAAGCGCGCCGATAGTGTTCCACACGCCCTCGTAGAAGAAGGTTGCGCAAAACCAGTTTGCACCGCCCCCCGCAGCGATATGCTTGTGTACGACGTCGTAAAACTCGTTCGATACACCGCTCGGACTGTCGATAAGCACGCCGAACGGGAAAAATTGAAGTTTGGGATTGGTGATTGGAAGTCCGAAAGCCTCTTGATTGACGAAGTTGCCCCATCTGCCGATAATCTGACCGATAAACACGGGTACTACCACGAGGTCGATGACGTTGAGATAATTGGTTTGCTTTTTGTGGCGCAAAGTGAAGAATATCGCGCCGAGCAAACCGCCCACGAGACCGCCGATAATGGTTATACCGCCCTCCCATATCGCAATGATATGGACGAACTTATCCAGGCCGTGATAGCCGTTGTTTCCGAAGTATTCGTCCCAACGCGGAACGACGTACAAAAGTCTTGCAAAGACGATTGCAAGCGGAATGAGCCACAAGAACAATTCCACGACGTCGTCGGACGTAAGCCCGACTTTTTTTGCTTGCCAGCAAGCGTAAAGCAAGCCGAGCAACATACCCGTGACTATAAACACGGCGTACCATTGCACGGTGAGATTGCCTATCTCAAAGGCGACTTTCGGGTCGCTTGCAGTTGAAAGTACGGAAAAAATCATAGTTTATTTCCCCAAATTTAGTCTTGTAGCACCGCTTTGGCGGATTGCCGTCTTAAACACGTTTTCTGCGCCGAACATAACGTCAAGCGCGCTCTTTACACCGCTTTCGCTCTTTTTGGCAAATACCAAAATCGTGCCCGCAAATCCACCGCCGTGCACGCGCGAGGCAACTACGCCGTCGATTTTTACGACTCTGTCGAGCGCGTTTTCGAGATTGTGATTTTTGCCCGCGGGCGAATAAGTATTTTGAAGTTTGTATCGAGAGCTCAAACCCGACTTGTTGACGATGTCGAGGAAAGCGTCCTCGTCCTTATCGTCGATGGCTTTGACCGCCTCTTCCACGCGCGCGTTCTCTTCAAAAAAGTGCTCTGCACGCAGATACGCTCTTTCACTCACCTTGCCGACGATGTTCTGTTTGTCTCTTTCCCACTTGTCGGCGGGGATTTCGTGAAGGAGTTTTGCGCCAAAGCACGTTGCGACCTCTTTCATCTCTTGCGGAATTGCCGCGTAGTCGTCCGTAAGGTCGCTGTGGTCCCCGCCCGTTGCGATGACGAATATGTCGAGGTCGTCAAACGCCCAGTTTGCCTTTTCCACGACGGGATTGTCAAAATCGGCAAAATCGATGAGGTTTACGCCTCCGAGAGAGATTGCGCTTTGGTCCATAAGTCCGCACGGTTTGCCGAAGAACGTATTCTCGGCATATTGCGACGCTTTTGCTTTGAAAATGGGATCGAGCTTGCCGTCGTTGTACATGACGTTGAGAATTTGCGCAATCGCAAGTTCGAAAGAACTTGACGAGGACACGCCCGAGCCTTTGGGTACGTTGGACGTCATACACGCAGAGAAACCGCCCACGTTTTTGCCCGAACGCTTGAAGTAGTCCACCACGCCTTTGATGAGTGCGTTTGACGTGCCTATCTCGCTCACGGAGAAAGTAGGTGCGGACACCTGTCTCTTATACACATCTCCGAGCCCACGA
>URUQ01000119.1 GCA_900551145.1 uncultured Eubacteriales bacterium | reverse complement strand
ATGTGTCAAGTTATCTTGAAAAGATAAGTGACACGTGTTTAGCATTCGGCGCAAAACCGCAGTTGTTCGCTCAATAGTGCGGTTATAAAGCAAAATGCAGGCATAGGTAATAACCCCAGCCTGCATTTTCTTCGTGTGTGTTAGTCGAGATTGTATCTCTTCTTGAATTTGTCAACGCGTCCGCCGGTGTCAACAAGTTTTTGTTTGCCCGTGAAATACGGATGGCATTTGGAGCAAATTTCAACTCTAAGTTCGTTGACGTTTTTGGTCGTACCCGTTTGGAATGTGTTTCCGCATGCACACACGACCGTTACGTCGTGGTATTGGGGATGGATTCCTTCTTTCATTTTGATTCTCCTAACTCGTTTTTTTATATCCACACGCGCCAATATGTTACGCGTATATGACATAAAGTTTCTTTATTATATATTCATCGTGCCAAAAAGTCAAGCAATCGACAAGCCAATTTCTCAACATTTTCCCGCCAATCCGGTGCCTACTTATCGCGCAGTTTTATACACGTTTTGCAACGCAAGAATTTTTGCGATATTTACGGTGTTTTGCACTCGATTTTGACATTCACGCAAGTGCGCCTATCAATACTCCCCTCGTCTTTTCGAGGTCTTTATCCGCAAGTGCGCGATACCGCTTATCGCTCTCTATTTGACCTTGGCAAACAACCTTCACGGGGCTATCCGCAAACACAAAATATTCGTCTGCGCAAAGCAAGCACTCGTCTATGGAGTGGGTTACGAAAATCACGGTGCGCTTTTCCACGTCGTTGAGTTGCACGAGCTTTGCTACGAGCCTCGATTTGAGCGCGACGTCGAGTGCTTTGAACGGTTCGTCTAAAAGCAACACTTTGCTTGGATAAAGAAATGCTCTTGCCATACTCACACGTTGCGCTTGACCACCGCTAATCTCGCTTGCAAGCGAATGAAGAACGTCCTCGATTTCAACGAGTTTTGCCATTTCTTCAATCATTTTTTTGCGGTTGCTTTTATCCTTATAAACGGCGCGAAGTATCAAATCAAGGTTTTTATATACCGAAATCGATGGGATTAACCTGTCTTTTTGAAAAATATAGCTTACACCGCCCTCTACGCCGCCTATCTCTCCGGAGTAGTCTTTTATGCCTGCGATTGCGTTGAGAAGAGTGGTTTTTCCAACACCGCTTCCGCCCAAAACGACGTTGATTGTGTTCTCTTTGAATGCTATGTCGAAGTCTTGAAAAACGGTTTTTTCACCGTATCCGCAAGTGAAGTTTTTTACGGTTATATCGCTCATCTTGCCACCTCCCAAATCTTCTTTGCGCCGAGCACCACTCCTTCCAAAACAAAGCTGAAAACGATTGCAACGAGAGTGTATGCAAGCAAATACGCAATCTCGAAAGATGCGTTTGCCACTTGAATTTTTCCGCCGATGCTGTTCGTTACGTTGGCAAGTATCTCCGCCGCAATGACGACTTTAAGCGTGAGCGAAAGCGTGGATTTGCTCGTATCGAAAAGGCACGGAGTAATCGATGGAATATACACGCTTTTCACGATATCCAAGGGGCGCACTTTGTATACTTTTGCCATCTCCACGAGGTCCTTGTCCACGCCGACTATTGCCGAATAAAACGCCGAGTACATTATTGGGAAAGCAATCAAAAATCCAACGACTATCGCCATTGCGTTACCGCTCAAAAACGCGTAAAGTATGAGTATCACTGCCACCGTCGGCGCACTGCGAAGCACTGACACGATAGGGGACATAATTCTGTGGATAGGACTGAAAAGCCCGCCCAAAACCGCAAAAATCATTGCCAAAACAAAGGATATGACGAAACATATAAGCGTGCGCAAAAGCGTCCACCCGACGCTCGTCCAAAAGCCCTCTTCACCGCCCAGCACGAAAAAGCGTGCAAGCACCACATCGGGCATAGGAAGCACCAACGGGTTGTCTTCCGCCACCGACGCGATTGCCCATATTGCAAGCATTATTCCGAGCGCGATAAGCGGATATACGACGTTACTCGCAATCCGCCACGCTTGTTTTTTGTCGATTTTGGCATCTCTTTTCATAATCTCTTACATCAATTTACGCAAAGATTTTGTCCTTGCTGTCTTGCCAATTTATGACGTTGCCTTGCGAGTCTTTTGGCATAACGTTTGCAAGGAACGTCAATATTTCGCTCTTTTGAGTTTCGTCGAGCTTGGTTGCGTTGATTGCGCATCTCGGAATGCTCGGAGCGGGGAAAGTCGCGCTTTCGTAAAGATGTTCTTTCGCAAAAGACGTGACGTCGCTCGGATTTGCCGTTATCCAAGTCTTATTTGCGCTCAACGCATCAAAGAGTGCTTTCATAAAAGCGGTGTCTTTTGCTAGTCCGCTTCTTACGAACAAGCCTGCTTGCGCATAGTTGCTCGCGCCCGATACTCTAGCATATTCCGCTTGCATATCCATCTCGGAAGAGAGCAGAAGCGCGGTTTTGAATTGCGTCGCGGCAGGCTCGCCCACCACGGCAAAGTCCGCTTTACCGCTTGCAAGCAACACTCTTGCCGCAGGACCGTCCGCAACGTAGCGCACGCCAACCTGATTTGCGCCGATAGTCGCGTTTTCGTCCGTTACCATTTGAATACCGTTGGCATTCATAACGTATCTGAACACGAGTCCGGGGACGCCCGTTTGACCAATGCAAGCCACCACTTTGCCCTTGATATCGTCAAGCGTGATAACTCCGCTGTCGGTGTTGCCGATCATATAAAGACTGCCGTTGACCGCCACGCTTACGAGTTTGTAGTCCGCGCCTTGTCTTATGAGATTTGCACCCGCGTTGACGGGCATAATCACCAAGTCACTGCTCTTTGAGGACATTTCCACCGCGATATTTGCGGGTTTGACCACCTTATAGTTGACCTTCGTTCCGTCAATTTTCTCGTTGTCGGTGACGAGGCGGAGCATTGCAAGAGCGGGAGTACCTTCGGGTGCGCTGAACGTAAGTTCATTTACATCATCGCGGTAATTTGCGCCGTTTCCGCCGTCTTTATCGTTGCAAGCGACGAGCGAAACGCACGCAATCATTGCAACTACAAGTATTGTCACGATTGTAATAAATTTGTTGTTTTTCATATATACCTCTAAATTTTTATTTACTATTTATATTTTCCGTTCGGATATCTCAAAACGGTTCAGTTTCTATACGATTTTATAAGGTCATATTCCCCAATTCTTGAAAACGCCTTATTCCTCGGACAATTCAAATGACGTTATTGCGGATTTCACGCTCAAACTTTCAAATCTTCCGAGTTTGCCCGTAAGCGCGGAAATACGCTCTTGCGAGCCTTCGACGATAAGTGCGATTGCGTTTGCCTCTTGTCTCGGCACGCCCATACGCCCCACTATAATATCTGCAAAATCGCTCAAAACTTTTTGCATTTCCACGGCAACCGCTTTGTCGCCTTTGAGCACGATTCCTACTACACCGATTTTTTTCATAGAATTAACCTCGAATTCTCGCATAGCGAGAGTGATATTGTTGCTATGCAACAGTGATATTTGCGCTATGCGCAAGTGATATTTTTGGCTTGCGCCAAAAGTGATATTCGCGCTTTGTGCGAGTTGTGGAATATTCCATTAGCGAAATTTGTTTCGCCTAACGTTGCTCGTAGACAGGCGGAGCCGTAGTTTATAACTCCACGAAGACTAATTGTGAGCATCAACTTTCTATCCGAGCAACCGCCGAGCCGTCTC
>URUQ01000118.1 GCA_900551145.1 uncultured Eubacteriales bacterium | reverse complement strand
AGATAGGAGTCCGTCTCGTGGGCTCGGAGATGTGTATAAGAGACAGCCGTATACCTTGCAATGCCACTATCGTTTGCCTCGAAATCGGGATATTCCAAAGAAGGCACGTACCCGACTGCCCCCAAACGCCTTGCCTCGTCCACCGCAAATGCGTTTGCGATATTGTGTCCTTGCCCCGCGATTATCTTATATCCTTTGCTTGCAAAATACAATCCGTACACGTTCTCACTGACGAGCGCGGTGATTTGCGGAAGTTTTCCGAGCACGCTTTCAATAATTTGCAAATCTTTGCCGTTTGCGATAATAGGCAAGTCCAAAATCACGTCCTTTTGCTCTATTCCGAAAAGTTCGATATCTCGCAATATCGTTTCCGCTTTCCATACGGAGGGACGCAACACGATTTTATCTTCCTTTTTGAGCATTGCGCTCTTTGCCAAATCGTCTCCCAAAAGCACTTTGAGGCTTGCGCCTTGCTCGTGCTTTACGCTTTGCAATACACCTCGCAAGTCGTCTATTCTATCTTGTCTTACCGTAACTTCGCTCGGAGAATTTGCACGGATAATTTCTCCTTTGATTTTGTCAAAAACGTCCCTACGAAGCGCGTTGAGCACAGATTTTGCGATAAAAACGCCGTCCGTTTCCACCTTTACACTCTCTATGCAAAAACCGCTGTCCGCAACTTTGGAGCATTGCTTCGCAATCTCGTTTGCGTCCGTCGGCACGTTGGTTGCCTTTTGCAAAACGTCCTCGCTTTCGCATTTGACGCTCACGCGTTTATCTCCGCTCTCGTAATAGGCGGTGATTGCAAGCGGTTTGCCTACGAGTGCCTCGACGTCAAGGCTTATCGGCGCGAATCTTGCAACTTCGGCAAGTTCCTTTTCGCGCCCCGCGTCGGATATGAGATTGACCGTCCAGCCCGCTCGGACTTTGGCGGTGGTCACGACGGAATAGAGGTTTTTGCCTTTTTCCCTTGCCTCCCCTATGCCGAGACTTGCGCTTTCCTTGTCCTTGTCGAAAAACTTTATTCCGTCCCCTTTGCAAAGTTTGCGATTGCTAAAAATCGTGACTTCGTACAAATCGTTCTTGAACGGCTTGACGTCCTTGACTACACCGATTTTTATACCCGTGTGGTTGTTAAACCTCTTCTCCACCACCTTTGGCGTGCCGTCGTCGAGATACGCTCTTTCAAGAAAATCACCTCTCGAAAACGCTATTTTCAATCTGTTTTCGTCTTTCTCGTCAAAGTCGATTTTGCGTCCTTTTTCCACTTCGTCGATAATTCTTCTATACGTTTGCACCGCCTCGGCGACGTACCCGTCACGGCGCAATCTTCCTTCTATTTTGAACGAGCAAACACCCGCGTCGGCAAGCTCTTTCACGCTCCTTGCAAGGCACAAATCCCTTGCGCTCAACATATATCCCTTGTCGGTTTTTCCGCCCGATTTAGCAATATACGGAAGGCGACAAAGTTGCTTGCAAAGCCCTCTGTTTCCGCTTGCGCCTTGCTCGACGGAAGATAGGTAGCAATTGCCCGAAAACGCTATACACAGCGCGCCTTGCACAAAGTATTCTATCTCCAAAGACGTGTTGTCTCGAATTTGCTTTATATCTTCGAGTTTTGCCTCGCGCGATAAAACCACGCGTTTTATCCCCATTCTTTCTGCGACTTTCGCACCGTATAAATTATGCACGCCCATCTGCGTGCTTGCGTGCAGAACTATCCCTTCAAAGGCGTCTTTAAGCACTTTGGCAACACCGAGGTCTTGCACTAAAAATGCGTCCACTTTTGCACAAACTGCGGTTTTAACAAGCGAAATGAGGTCGTTAAACTCATAGTTTTGCAATACAGTGTTTATCGTGACGTACACTTTTACGCCGTAAAAATGAGCGCGCGCGACAACCTCGCCGATATTGTCGGCGTTGAAATTTTGCGCACGCATCCGTGCGTTAAAGCCGTTAAGCCCGAGGTATACCGCGTCCGCTCCGCATTTGATTGCGGTGTCGAGTGCGGATATATCTCCTGCGGGTGCTAATAGTTCCAACATAATTTTATTATAGCACACGCCACCACTCTTCGCAATAGACTTGCACGTGCAAATATTTTTGATATAATAGGATTATGACAAATTTTTTATGCCCCGTATGCCAAAGTCCTTTGGACGAAAAAGAGTCGTGTTCCGTATGCCAAAACGGGCACGTTTTCGACAAGGCAAAAGAGGGCTATTATTATCTCCTCACGCCCGACAAGCGCAACTCCAAAGATCCCGGTGACAACAAGGAAATGATTTGCGCCCGTCGCGACTTTTTGGACGGCGGATATTACGCTCCTCTTGCCGATTGCATATCTCAAATCGTCTGCAATATTCAAAAGCCGATAACCCTCGTCGACGCAGGCACGGGTACGGGATTTTATATGTCGCAAATCATCAAAAATCGCAATAATGACGAGGACGTTTACTTTGGCGTGGACATATCAAAGCACGCGGTGAAAATCGCGTCCAAACGCAACAAACGCGCAAAGTGCGCGGTGGCAAGCGTATACGATTTACCTTTGCCGAGCAAGTGCGCGGACGTAATCGTGTGCGTGTTTTCCCCGTACGCAGTCAAGGAATACGCAAGAGTGCTCAAAGACGACGGCATATTGATAGTGGCGTACCCTTGCGAAAATCACCTTATAGAACTTAGGCGTGCGCTGTATCAAAACGTACGCGAGGTGGCAACCGTACTGCCCGAAAGCGATTTTGAAAGCGTGGAGGAAAAAGAACTTACTTTCTCCTTTGACCTCAATAAAAAGGGGATATCGGATTTGCTCGCTATGACTCCCTACGTTTATCGCGCGCCCAGTGAAAATATCGAGAAGTTGCAACGCCTTGAAAACATGAACCTCACCGCCGATTTCCACGTGAGCGTACTAAAAAAATCCACTCGTTGACAAACGCTATATAATAATATATAATACATTTTGTTATAAAAATAAAATCCCATATAGGATAAGGAAGAGATTATGGACGAAATCAAAAACGAGAACGTCGCAGAAACCGTCGAAGAAGTTGCACCCGCCAAAGACGTCGAAGCACCCGAAGCGGAAACCACCGTGGAAGAAAACGCCAAAGTCGCAACGACCGACGCCGAAAACGCAGAAGCGACTGACAACCAAGCACAAGACGAAGCGGACGATTCTCAATCCGATGCAAAACCCAAAAAGAAAATCAAATTGCCAAAAGGCTTGCAAACTCTCGTTGACAAAATCAAAGCCAACGAAAACTTGCGCCAAATGATCGTTTTTACGCTGTTCAGTTTTATCTGTGGCGGATCGCAACTTATCATAACGCTCGTTTTGCCCGCACTTTTGAAACTCGCACCCGCAGACAGTGTACTCAATCAAAGATTTTACGGTTTTAAGCTCGGCGTGCTCGACGACGTATTCGGATATCCCACCACTTCTGACTTTATCGGTTTCTTGATAGGTTCTATCGTCGGACAAGTGCTCACTTTCGTCCTCAATAGGAAGAAAACCTTCAACTGCACCAACAATATCGTCATCTCGGGCATCATGTACGTGATTTTGGCGGTGACCATCATCTTCGTACAAACGCTCCTCGGCAGTGCGATTATGACGGCGTGTATGAAAGCAAAACCCGTTGCACAAACGGAATTCTTGTATCAAATCTACAACCTCACGGGACAAGCGGTCGGCGGTATCACGGCACTCGTAATGAGCTTCCTCGGCAACAAGTTCCTCGTTATGCGCAATTGGGGAGAAAAGAAAACCAAAGCGATTGAAGAAGAAAAATAAAATTTAATTTAAAAAAGAGGCACGCAATGCGTGCTTTTTTTTATACTCTTTCGAAGGCGTTCTTATACGCGGTATGTGCTTATTCAGGGCTGGAGGCGCAAGGCGCCGACCGCTCCGAGCGCCAAGCTTGACGATTAGTACAAGCGACTGTGACGTGTTGTTGCGTAGCAGTCACACAAAGCGCAGTGGC
>URUQ01000117.1 GCA_900551145.1 uncultured Eubacteriales bacterium | reverse complement strand
GATTTATATAATAATTATTGCTTGTGTCATTTTCGTCCTTTTAGCAATTTTTACCGTATATCTCAAAAGACCTGAAACACGTGGAAAACGTGGTGAAAATAACGTCAAGAGGATTATTGGCAAAACCATTGAAAACGAGCAGTACGTAATCAATAATTTAATTCTCCCCCATAATGAAACGACGACTCAAATAGATCACATCGTCATCAACCATCGAGGAATATTCGTTATTGAAACAAAGAATTATTCCGGTGATATTTACGGTGCAGAAAATCAACGTGAATGGACACAAGTTTTAGCAAACGGAAGAACTCAAAACAAATTGTATAATCCACTAAAACAAAATGCAACTCACGTATATTGTATTAAACAAATTGTTGGCTCGCTTCCAATACACTCTTTGGTAGTATTCGTTCAAAATAATACACAACATATTTACGCAAACAACGTAATTCCATTGTCCTTGTTAAAACGTGCGCTTCAAAGCGGAAATGATTATATTACGGAACAACAAATGAAATTTACATATGATACGTTATTAACAAACAATGTCTCTATTTCCACAAGAGAACACGTTAATAATATCAAACAACAACAACGCAATATAAAAAACGGAATTTGCCCGAGATGTGGTGGAAAATTAGTTTTACGAAATGGAAAATACGGACAATTTTGGGGGTGTTCAAATTATCCAAAATGTAAGTTTATAAAAAGGAATTAATTAGCCAATAATAAACAATATATTAAAAACGACGCTTTTCGCGTCGTTTTTAGTTGCATAAACATTGCGTTTTGCGATTTTAATCCATCTCGGACAATTGTAGCCACTCTTCTTCGAGGGGCGCGAGTTTTGCCTTCAATTCGTCTATACACTCTTGTATGGATTGAATTTGAGTATAGTCGCTATACACGCTTTCGTCGTTGTGCATCTTGTCTTCGAGCACGGTTATCTCGTCTTGAAACACCGCCATTTTTTCTTCCAAAAAACTCATTCTATGCGCCCTGCGCGCGCTTTCCTTGCTTTGAGAGATTGGCTTGTCTTTTTTCTTTACGGTCGTAGTTCCGCCACTGTCTATCCCGTCTTCGGCTTCCTCTTTGCGCTTTTCGTATTCGCTGTATTTGCCGTCGAACAGTTCGACTTTTCCGCCGTCGAAAACTATGAGACGGTCGCATACTCTATTGATAAAATATCTGTCATGCGACACCGTAACGAGCGTGCCTTGATAGGAGCAAAGCAGTTTTTCAAGTGTTTCCTTCCCCACGATGTCCATATGGTTGGTGGGCTCGTCGAGTATGAGAATATTGGGTTTTTTGCGTAAGATTTTGCATAGCGCAAGGCGCACTTTTTCTCCGCCCGACAAGTCGCAAATATGCTTGAATACATCGTCTCCGCAAAATTGGAATGCACCGAGCGCGCTTCTTGCCTCGGTATTGTCTAGCATAGGAAACTCGTTTTGGAAATCTTCAAGCACTGTAAGCGTCGAGAAACTTTGCGTAAGCGTTTGGTCAAAATACCCCACTTGCGCGTGCAGTCCGAATATAGCGGTGCCGTCCAACGCCTTTTGTATATGCATTATCGTTTTTAACATTGTGGACTTTCCTGAGCCGTTGTTGCCTATCACACCAACTTTTTGCCCACGCTTAACGATAGTCGTTATAGTGCCGAGAGGTTTATCGTATCCAAAGGTGAGATTGTCGAGCACGATTGCCTTTTCCACCGTTTCTCTTTCGGGTTGGAATCCCGATCTAAACGTGCCGGTATCGAAGGGGGACGGCGCGGTTGCGTCTCCTATCCTTTCGATTTGTTTGATTTTGGCTTGTGCCATTGCCGCTTTGGACGCTTTGTAGCGGAATCTTTCCACGAGCGCACTCAACCTCTCTATTTCCTTTTTGCGGAGCATCGAGTCTTTGAGTGCCTTGTCGTACGCTTGTTGTTTTTGCTCTATAAACGAGGTGTAGTTTCCGCTATACCGCTTGGTTTCACCATACTCTATCTCGTACACCGTATTCACGATTTTATCCAAAAACATGCGGTCGTGCGATACGATTACGCAAGACTTTTTGTAGGACGCAAGATACTTTTCAAGCCACTCTATCGCGTCTAGGTCGAGGTGGTTGGTAGGCTCGTCCAAAAGAAGCACGTCGGGCTTTGAGAGCAATAGTTTGATTAGCGCAATCTTCGTGCGTTGTCCGCCCGAAAACGTGTCGAGAGTTTTGTTTAAATCCTCTTCGCTGAACCCGAATTTGCGCACGGCGGTCTTATATTCCTTTTGGTATACGTACCCGCCCTCTCTTTCAAATCTCTCACACAATGCGGAATACGTCTTGACGTTCTTCTCGCTTGCGTCTTTTTCAAGGTCTTTGAGCGCGATTTCGGATTTTCTCTCTATTTCAAGCAAATCGGAATATGCTTCAAGTATCTCTTCGAGCATAGTTTTCCCGTCTCGGTCACGGCTCGTCTGTTTCAAAAACCCTATTTGCGGATTTCCGCTGGTAAACACGCCCGACGCATCGTTGCCGTCACCCTTTATGTATTCGAGTTCACCCGCAAGCACTTTCAGTAGTGTGGTTTTTCCGCATCCGTTGCGCCCCACGAGCGCAATTTTTTCATTGTCGTGTATGACGAAATCGGCCTCTGTCAACACAGGCACTCCGTCATATTCCACTGCAATGTTAGATACGTTGATTTGCATACTTCGATTTTATCTCATTTTGCCGATTTAGTCCACAAAATAGTTTCATTGCGTCAAAAACAACAAAAATAATGCGTATATTGCAACTTTTATTAAATAGAAAAACTGTAATACTGTATAATCGTCAACTTTTTCCAAGACAGTTTGCTAAAAATTCTTGACAAACAGCGTTATAAAGATTATTATAAACAAGCATCAAGAAAAAAATGCCTGTTTAGCTCAGTCGGTAGAGCATTCGGCTGTTAACCGAAGTGTCGGGGGTCCGAGTCCCTCAACAGGCGCCAAAAAAGAACACATAAGTGTTCTTTTTTTTTATGTTGAGGCGTACCACACCGAAACTCCAAAAAAGAACACTCAAGTGTTCTTTTTTTTGTCTGTTTCAGCCTTGGACCCCTGCCGCACGACTGTGCGGCGGCGCAATATGTGCCACGACACTTCTTCCGAATTGGACGCGTTGTATCGATGTAAACAAGTTTACACGCAACGCTATTTTTCGGGAGTCCGAGTCCCGCTTCGCATTTGCAAAAATGCGATGCGGTGTACCACACCGTGGCGCCAAAAAAGAACACACAAGTGTTCTTTTTTTTATGTTGAGGTGTACCACACCGAAAAGCCAAAAAGGAACACATATGTGTTCCTTTTTTTGTGCCTGTTTCGACATCATTCCCCTGCCGTACTATTGTGTGTTTTGTTTTTCTTTAATACTTATTTAACATTTGTATGTTTTTATATTAAAAACTCTTGATAAAGAGGGCTACTATGGAAAAAGAAAAAGATATTAAATACGTTCCGAATATCGAAACGAGATTGAGGCACAATATTTTGAAGATGCCGGATTGTATAAGAAAAGCAAGCGGAATCGTTATATACGGACGGCGCATAAAAAGCATCGTGTTTACTACGGATCTTGCGATTATACGCAACTGCGACGCGGACGCGGTGTTTGCGGTGTACCCTTTCACTCCCCAACAAGTGATAAGCGACGCAATTATAAAAGCGTCCTATATACCCGTGTTTTGCGGTGTTGGCGGTGGAACGACGAAGGGTTTGCGCACGGTTGCGATTGCAAAAGACGTTGAGTCGCAAGGCGCAATGGGTGTGGTGTTAAACGCCCCTATCTCCGACCTTAATCTCACAGCGGTTGCGCTCGGTGTAGATATCCCCGTTATTATAACCGTAACAAAAGAGGATACCGATATACAAGCAAGACTTGACGCCGGCGCGACAATCGTAAACGTTGCGTGCGGAATCGATACGCCTCGTATCGTCAAGAAAATCCGCGCCGGCTTCCCCGATATCCCCATTATAGCGTCAGGTGGAAAAACGGACGAAAGTATACTTAAAACCATTGAAGCGGGCGCAAACGCAATTACCTATACACCGCCGTCTACTCAAGACCTATTTAAAGAAATGATGAACAAGTATAGAGCTGTCTCTTATACACATCTCCGAGCCCACGAGACGGACTCCT
>URUQ01000116.1 GCA_900551145.1 uncultured Eubacteriales bacterium | reverse complement strand
CTTATCGGCTCACTTGTACAAACGTCAAGTTCGGCGCAAAAACGCTCGTCGCCTTGCGACTCGAATTCCGTCTCCGAAATAGTATCCACAACTGCAAAAAAATGCAAAAGACACGCGATTTTGCGTGTCTTTTGAAGGACTTAAAATAGCGCGGTCTTACTTGCAGTTGTGGTCACAACACGAGCAGTGCTCATCGTCACAACCATCGCAACCGCCTTCCATCTTTTCGACCTCTGCCATAAACTCGTCGAAAACGCGTTGGAGCAAGTCTTCGTCCTCGATTGCGAGAAATACGTCGTTGCCTTCTTCGTTCTCGCCGATTTCGTAAATAAGCACTTCGTCCTCTTCGATATCGTCGAGTTTTTGAACAGGCTTCATAACGATAAACCATCTATTGTCGACGTCGAGAGTCGCGAGGTGATAAAAATCTTCGTCTTTGTCCGTTTCTTCGTTGTAAAGAGTGATGATATCGTCATCTTCTTCCATATTGTTTTGGTCTTCAAAAAAATCTGCCATTGTAGTTCTCCTTTGGACGCTGGGCGTCTTGATACTTTGATATTAACATATTTTGCGCAATTTGCAAGCAAAATATCTTTGTCTATTTGATTTAATGGCTTTTTATTATTTGCCATGCGAGTCGAGATAGGATTGCAAAATGATTGTGGCGGCAACCTTATCGATGACTTTTTTGCGCTTTTCACGGCGCACGTCGGCGTCTATGAGCATACGCTCGGCGGATACCGTCGTCAGCCTTTCGTCTTGATAGAATATCGGAAGTCCGCTCGCTTCACCGAGTTTGTAGCCGAATTCTCTGGTGATTATCGCCCTATCGCCTTCCGTTCCGTCCATATTTTTGGGAAGTCCCAAAACAAACGCGTCGGCGTCTTCTTTTTTGGCGTATTCGCAAAAATACGCGATATCCGCGTCCATATCACCTTTTTTGCGCACGTACGTTTCTCTCGGATTTGCGGTTATTCCGAGCAAATCGCTCACCGCAACGCCGATACGCACGTCGCCTACGTCAAGGGCAATCTTGTGTTTTTGCATCATTTTATCATTCCTCTGCGATTAAAATTCGATTTTGCGCGTTTTTCGGGCTTGTTGAGCCCGATGAGCGCGTAATACTCTATTCCTTTGCTCTTTATAAGGCACAATCCGATTGTGAGCACCACTACCGAGATAACCGTTGCCACTGCCCAGAATATCACCTTTACGATTATATCACCGAGTTGCGGAGCATAAATCGAAAGCATCAATCCGAGCAAGAACAACGCTACGGCGGGAATTATTGCCATAAACGCGGATATTATTTGATAATAGTTTCCGCGACTTGCGTTTCGCAATTCGGACACGTCTTCCCAGTGTTGATTGCCTTTCTTCATATCGAAAAGTACGTTTAGGCAATTGATACCCACCACCATAAGCATAGTATCCACGCCGATAAGCAACGTCGAGACGATACCTATCTTAAAAAGGAGCAATGAGATGAGCATTATCGGTATCATTATAACAGCAGGAACGATTGTTGCAAGCAAAACTTTTGATTTTATGCTGTCAATCGGCTTAATCGGCAAAGATTTGGTGGCAAAAAAGGATTTTCCTTCCCTCGTATACGCCAAAGACGCCACGAGATTTGCGCCCGCAAGGAATATCATCGAATACATTACGACATATCCTATCCCCATCATTTCGCTCATTAGCGATGACATGGATTCTCCGTTTCCCTCCTTAAATCCCGTGATGAAATACATCACGACGATAACAATCGGTGCCATAAGCGAGTTGGCAAGGGACGTCATCGCAAGCGTGCTGTTGCGGATAATGGACTTAAAATCCCTTTTGACGAGCGATATTACGATATTCTCTTGTTTGAGCGTAGTCTTGCTTGATGAACTTTGAACGGCGGTTTCCGACTTTTTGACGTTGATACGCTTATAAAAAGCCATTGCAAGCAGTATCATAACCGCAAGCATACCGACGACGCAGGCGGCGGATATTCCGAAATTCTTGCCGACGTTTATTCCATAGCAAAAATCTACTAAAACCTTGTCGGGATATATTGCTCTTGCCACCCCGTATAGCGACGAAAGTGCGCCTTGTGAAATTTCGACTTCCCCCTCTTGCCCGAAGCCTTTTGTGTTCATAAAATACACGACCACCATATACGCGCACATCAAAATCACGTAAAAAATTATGGTAAGCACGCTTTTAAGCGTGGGTTTGCCTTTGAAGTACGAACCGATATAGGCGATTGGCATAGAAAACAGCACCGCAACGAATAGCGGAAGCACCGGCGCAACGAGTGTGACGAGCAATATAAGCGGATACGCGCCGTAAAACATCGTGTGATTTGCGACGTTAAAGGTTATCGTAACCGCATACGCAACGGGCAAAAACGCCACTACGGACAATTTGAGCGCGTTGACGTACACCAGCGCAAATTTGGCAAAGAACACTCCCGTCGGTTTAATAGGCAAAGATTGCAAAAACGGCGTGTCTTTTGCGTCGTATAGCGTGGAAAACATCGACGCCATAGACAAGAAAAGCACCATCATTTGCGTTGCGAACAACACCGACGTCAAAAGTGCGGATAGGTCCGCAATGCTTTTGAGCGACGAAGCCAAAAACGCCATCAGTACCGCAACCATTATCACGAGCGGAGATATCGACAAAATCGCTCCGACGCTTCGGGATATGCGCTTTTTGCCTTTTTCCGATTGGGAAGGCGCGGTGGCGTTGCGATACAACGTCTTGAATAACAAAGCCGATTTGTTCATATTCTACTCCGTCAATTCCGATACCGCTTTTGACACTCCCTGCGTGTCGTCCGTGAGTTTGAGGAACAATTCTTCGAGAGATTTGTCCTTATTTCTCTCTTTGAGTTCGTCTATCGCGCAACACGTGATAAGGTGTCCGTCGTCGATTATGCCCACTCTGTCGCACACTTTTTCCACCACTTCGAGGACGTGCGAGGAGAAAAATACGCTGTTTCCTTTGTCCGCATGTTCACGCATAAGTTGCTTCAAGTTGTACGCCGAGCGAGGATCCAAGCCCGTCATAGGCTCGTCGAGCACCCAAAGTTTTGGCTCGTGTATGAGCGCGCCGATTATGTTGAGTTTTTGCTTCATACCGTGAGAATAAGTGGATATTTGCTTGTTGATTGCGTCTTGCAAAGCAAAAAGTTCGGCGTATTTGTCAAGCCTCGGCTGTCTTTGCGCCGTCGGAACATCGAAAACGTCGCAAATAAAGTTTATATACTCAACGCCCGTAAGCCCCTCGTACAAAACGTGGTCGTCGCTCACGTAACCGAGAATTTTCTTTGCCTCTATCGGATTTTGCTTAATATCTATACCATCAAGCGATATAGAGCCGTCCTCGAAGTCGATAATTCCCGTGATAGACTTTATAGTAGTGGATTTTCCCGCCCCGTTAGGTCCGATAAATCCAAATATCTCACCGTCGCCGACGGTCAAAGTCAAGTTATCGACGGACGGTTTTCGATTTCCGCCGTAAGTTTTGGTTAAATTTCTGATTTCAAGCATATTATACTTCCTTTAAATATCGTTGATTGCACTTATTGAATACAAGTATTCAAAACATAAAATTCGACTAAACGTCGTTAATAATCCGTGATATTTCAATGCGGTGATTTGTTAAGTCCGAGCCTTACTTTGAGACCGTTGTAAACGTCGGACAACATCTCCGTAACGCTATCCTCGTCCCACTCGATGTACTTCGTCGCAATCATAGCAGCAAAGCCGTGGACGAACACCCACATTTCCGTTTGCAAACGCATCGCAGTCTCCACCGAGCAAGAAAAAAGCTTTGTCAAAAGCGAAATCGTGCTTTTTAGCGCCATACTGTTTTGCGTCACGACGCCGTTGTTTTCCATAAAAAGCATTTTGAAAAACTGCGGATAGTCCCTTGCAAAGCCGATATACGCCATACCTATTGCCATATACGGCAAATATTTGTCGGATTTGGAATTGACAGCCATATAATCTTCGTACTTTTGGGATACGGCGTTCAAAACATCCGCTTTTAAGTCGTCCATGGTTGCGTAATTGTAAAAAACGGGTTGAATGGAGCAACCGAGTTTCTTGGCAATGGCACGAGCATTGAGATTTTCACCGCTCAAAATCATCTCGATGCCCGCTTTTTTTATCATCTCTTTGGATATCGTGGCTTGTCTTGGCATATCAGCCTCCGTTTGGTTTTATATCAATTGATATTATATCG